>JAAZXX010000034.1:3354-9821 GCA_014239995.1 Verrucomicrobiia bacterium | reverse complement strand
GAGTTTGATTAAGGGATGGTGACAAACACGCCCTGACTCAGGTTGCGATAACTGCCGCTGCCGCTGATCTGGGTTTTAACAGCCCTGACCATATAGTCCGTTTCCAGGAAGATGGGCTCTGCATCGGTAAATGCGTTGGTTTCCAGAGCTTCGGTGTTGAGCAAACGCCATCCCTCGGATGAGTGATGGCGATATACAAAATATCGGCAGTCCGGCTCCGGGGAGTCGGTCCAATCCAGCTGGACCTGGGTGTTCTGTCGTTTTGCTGTCAACGTATTTGGAGGGGATAGCACGTGCAGGCGGAGAGTGGGGTCACCCATGATGCTGATCATGCGTGGTGCCTCGCGAAATGGGTCTGTCAGGTCGCTCATTTCAGCCATGGCCACAGCGATGGGGGCACCAAGGGCCATTTTTTGTAACTTCCAAAACTTGGGCAGATAAACAGAAATCAGTCCATAGTTGGGTGTTGCCAGCACGCCTCTGAGCCAATTCTCTGCCGTCAGGTTCCAGTCACCAAACCAGGAGCCAAACATCATGTAGAATAGAACGGGTGGCTCATTCTGTGCTTTTACCAAGTCCCAGGTGTAGTGGCTGTAGCCATTGGCAGCCCTACCATACTCCCAACCATGCTGAATGCCCGCGGAAAATGCCCTCATTTCATGGTATCCAAACTTGATGGGAGCCTTTGTATAAAGTGGGCGCCCCGGAATGGCATGCCCTTCCTTCAGGCCAAAAGCTGCTGCAGCAAGATTCACTGCCTGATACTCGCCATTGTGGTAGGGAAGAAACCCGAGACCATTAAAATAGGTGATGCGATCATGCGATTCAATGAGTCCATGGCGATAGCGATGATTTTTGCGCAGATATTGGCGGGTGAGGGCGACTTCAACAGACCAGGGGGAGTGGTCTGTTAATTGAAGAAAATCTGCTTGTCCGAATGAATTCAAATTCGAGAAATCGATGCGACCCACCGGAACTTCCAGATGGCGTGGCAGCACTTCCGCATCCCATTTCTGATCGTTGGGGAGGTTCTGCAGTTGTGGGTAGATCGTATGTAATTTGGTGGCTTTATCCTTCCAGAAGGAGTCATCCAAACTTCCATAATAGCTGTCCGCAGCCCATGCTCCACGATGGTCCGAACCTGTTCCCGGTATCCCGTAATGTCCATCATGGGCAGAATGTCCCGAACGCGGCACGGGAATGTGTCCCAGGTTCAGGAGGACATGCGGATATCCAGGTGCTTCCGCCTCCACAATCCTCCTGATCTCTTCCCGAATACGCCTGATTTCCGCTGCGTTTTGCAGCCAGGATTGGTCATCATGACGCTGCGCAGTGCGTTCGATAACATTCCATCCATCACCTGTCAGATCGGCGATGAAGGTGTCGTAATCCTCTCCCAGTGCCTGGGGCATACCTGCCTCACTCACCAGAATCAGGTTTCCCCGGAAGTGTACGGGCTGGATGCCGATAGCGACGGTCAGGGTCACCCTGCGAAAATCCGCCGAATCATCATCCATGTCTCTCAGGCGATATTCGTAGACTGCTCCGCTCCAAACATTCGTGTCCATCCAGGAGTCTTCCCTGTAGTCTTCCTCCATGATGTTCCAACTTGTTTCCCCAAGGATCCGTTTCTCAATGTAAACAGGGAGAAGCCCGTTGGCAGAAACCTTGCCACGGCGCACAAGGCGCACCGAGGGTGGCGACTGGGTAGTTTCGGCCGACCAGGCGCGATTCCTGACGATGTTGTCATTCCATATGTTTTGTTGGAAATTGAAGCAATTGAGATCCTCGATCATCGCGTCTACGTTTAACGTGCCATCCAGTTGGCTTCCGATGGCAAATCCTCCCTCCATGGCCCGCTGGTTTGGGAGCGCGCTGGGTTGGACTCCAGTACCTGAGCCTTTTCGTTTTCCATTAATGTAGAGAAAACTGTTGGCAAAAGACTGTGCGGTTTCAGGCGATCGAACACCGTAGGCATAGACTGTTTTGGGGCCGTAGTTCAGCTCGATTTCATACCATTTGTTTTTTTCAAAGTTGAGATTGGAAGCCGTCAGGTAGATGCTCCACCGAGTTGTATTTGGTCCTTGTGAGGCGAAAAAAAGCTTGGATCTATCCTGATTGAAAAAAAGTCCCCACCAACCATCATTCTCCGTTCCATTGGCATTGAACCGGCCGATTTCCACCAAACGTGATCCGAAGGGGTGTCCGAGATCTCCGCTGCTCCAGTTGGGTTTGAGCCAGAGTCGAATGGCCCCCTTTCGTAGATTGATGTTTGAGCGGCCATCATTTTCTTTAGTCTTGTAGACGAGCAAACTGCCATCCTCACTACGGTATCCCATGACACCCATGGCAAAGGATGATTCAGTAGACGTCTGCCTTGCCAGGAGAGGTTGCTGTCCCTCTTCACCCGCCAAGGAGTCGTTATCAAAGGTGAAACGACTCAAGCGCTGAGGATCGAACACGGTTTCGTCCAAAGGATTGGTGCCGTCCAAGATTTCCTTTCCATCGGGAATACCATCTGCATCTGTATCAGGGTCATTAGGGTCGGTTTGATGGACGGTTAATTCAACCAAATCACTCAAGCCATCCTGATCTGAATCGGGTGGGTTGGGGGAAAAGTCGCTGAGGATTTGGGCTTGCGAGAGCTTGAAGTTGTAGGTGGCCAATTCGTCCAGAGTGCCGTTGATCGATTCCGGGGCCTCTGGTCGCATCCCTACCAGCATGCCTGATGCCGCCCTGGCTTCAAGATTGGGAAACTCGATGGTCCCCAGGCCGGTTGCCACCTGAACCCCGTCGATCCAAAGTTCACTTCCTCCGATGGAGTAGGTTGCGACGACGTGATGCCACTCACCCGCTGTCCATTCGATCGGGTGATTGAAGCCAGTGAAGGTGCGCCCCCTGCCCTGCACCTGCAAACGTATGCGACGCCCCTTCTGATGGAAATGCATGCTCCACCAGCCGTGCCGACGGTCCTCTGATTTTGCACCCATCTCAATGATGGGAACCTCGGTATCCGGGCCTTGGCCTGAACTCCAGTCAGGGCGAAACCAGAAACGGACACTTCCTTGACGCACATTGATGTTGGGCAAACCATCCTGTTCCACGTCCGCATAGGCAAAGCCCTCCATGTTTGCTGTGGAAAGTTGCACTCCATAGCCTTTCCATCCTGGGACCTGAGATGCCAAGCCCTTGACGATCGGTTTCTGGTTTCTGTTTCCACGGAGCTGTGCCTCATCAAAGGTAAAGAGTGCGAGGTTACGTGCCTGACCGTCATACCCATAACCGGGGTCGGTTCCCTCATCCAGTTCCTGGCCGTCGAGGACACCATCGTAATCTGAGTCGGGATTGAGGGGATCCGTCAGGTAGAGCAGGTTTTCCTCATAAGAAATGATGCCATCTCCATCGTGATCTGGCCTGGTCGCTAGGAATGTGTCTTTTGTTTGCTCGTCGGTGAGGATATAGTTGTAGGTTTCGAGGTTATCCAGTCGCACGTCGGCGTTGAAAAAACCCTGGGTGGATCCTCCAATAAGAATTCCGGACTGTTTTGCGGTTGCTTGGGAGGGATGGACGGACACGCCGCTTCCCCGCTTGACCAGCACACCGTTGATATAGAGCCTTGATTCAAGCAGGCCGTAGGTGAGGGTGAGATGATACCAACGATCAGAGCGCCATTGGATTTTATGCGAAATGTTGAAGGTTGATCGTCCCTTTCCCTGAGTAATAAAATCCAGCTGGTCACGGTTCTTGTTAAACTGAAGAGTCCACCAGCCGTGGGATGCGTTTGAGCTCCATTGACCGATTTCAAGAAGGCGGCCGACCTCATCCTGTGGAACCCCGGAATTCCAATTGGGCGCGATCCAGCAGCTGAATGTTCCTATCGATAAATTAAAATTGTTGCTAAGATCTTCTTCCTGATAGGCATATGACAACAAAGACGGGGCGGGGGGGCCTATGTCGACCGCTGACTCGTCCCAGCTTCTAATCCAGTCCACATTCCGCGTCTGCGTGGGAAGTTGACCGCGTTCACCGCTGAAAGTTCCATTGTTGAAGTCGAAGTATGCCAATCGCAGGGATGGAAAATCGCTTGCGTTGTCGGGGGCTGTGCCCGCCTCGAGTTCTACCAGGTCGCTTACCCCATCCGCATCGGAATCTGGTTGGTTTGGGTCTGTGAGATAGACAAGGATTTCCTGGAAATCTGTCAATCCATCCCCATCGCTATCCTGCTGAGTCATCGCGTAGTTACTACGAATGGTCTCCGCATCAAGAACGTAGTTGTAGATCTCCAGTTCGTCGAGGGTTCCGTTGGCTTGAAACGTGCCGCTGGAACTCGATCCAACCCAAAGCCCGCTGGCATTTCGGTCTGCATCAGAAGGATACTGCCTCATGCCTTGGCCCGTTCCGATACGCTCCCCGTTGATGAATATGCTGGAATGTGTGGAGGTATAAGTGAGGACAATCTCATACCATTGTCCCTCCTGCATTTGAATCGTAGCGCTAAGTTGTGGGACTGCGAATCCTCTTTGTTTGCTGGCAAGTAGAATCCGGTCTGAGAAACGATTCAGGTAAAGTGCCCACCAACCCTTGGTTTGATTGGACGAGTTTTCACCCAGCTCCAACAATCGTGCAAATGTACCCGGCCCCTTGCCTCCCAGAGAGCGGCTGGACCAGTCAGGTCGATACCACAACCGTATGGAACCCTCCCTCACATTGAGCAGGGGGCTCGAATCCTTTTGGCGATAGGGGAAATTCAGTTGGCTCGCATCCTTTTCAGAAAATCGGTTTCCACCGAGAATCCATCCATCTGTCATTTCGATTTCCTGAGCTTTTCTGGGGATGACTTTGTCAAAATTACCCCCTTTGATGTCTTCGAAACTCATCAGGAACAATCGCTTAGGGATGAAAGATGAAGGGTTGACTGGATTCAACTCTGGATTTTCTATTTCTTCCGGATCGGGGATCCCATCCTCATCGGTATCCGCATTGAATGGATTGGTGCGGTGGATCCTCAGTTCGTCCTGGTTGGTGATTCCATCATGATCGCTGTCGAGCGGGTTAACATCCTGGGCGCAAATGGGTCCTGCTCCATTACTTAAAATAAGAAGGGTAAGTATGGGAATCCAACTTCCCAATGTGTAATTGAAAGCCGGGGTTGGCCGCCATGTATCCTGATTCCTCTGACTCTTATCAGTGGTCCTGACGCGTCTGGTTTCCATAGTTCAGTGGCTTGGTGAGCATGGACGGTCAAGCTCTTAAACCAGCTTTCGCGTCAGTCGTGAGAAAAACCTTATCTCAGTGAATTGCTAGCATAATCCTTGCCATTTGACCAGCATGGACTTTCATGCATGCATACTACCGCTGCAGGCAAGTTTTTGATGGAAAAGGAAGACGACTCAAAGACCATCTACAAAGGCTTGCATCTTTTCTTCTTGATGTTCAATGGATTGGACGAGTTTTATCTGCGTCCGTGTGCGATCCAGATTGTGTTCAGGCCGGTGTACCCTGAAATAAGTGTCTCCTGACAAATAATCGGTCAGGAAGCGCAAACCGATCGTGAAGGTCATCAATTTTCCCGAGAAAGCGATCATCTGTTTTTCTTTTTTGGTTAGCATTTCCCGGGTTGCTTCCAAGTAGCCCTTTGCCAGGGATTTAAACAGCGGCATGCGCATGCGAACCTTGCTAAGGTCCAGTTCGTCCTCCATGGTTGGGCTGGTTGTTGTTCGAACCATGTCCCCGAAATCATAGAGAATGTTGCCGGGCATGACTGTATCCAGGTCGACCACGCATTGTTCCTTGCCAGTCTCAATATCGAGGAGCACATTGTTGAATTTTGTGTCATTATGGGTGATGCGTTCGGGAATACTTCCAGATTGAATCGCTTTTTCCAGTTTTCGAACGATTCCTTCCTTTCTCTTAAAAAAGTCAATTTCCTTGCTGATAGGGCTGGCACGGTTGAATCGATCCTGATCGAGTGCCTCAAGGAAGGTTTCGAATCGCTGACGCACGTTGTGGAAGGATGGGATGGTCTCGTGGAGACGGGGATTTTTCATGTCCGCCAGGAAATGGACAAATTTTCCAAATGCTTTACCTGCCTGGAAGGCCTGGTTGCTCGATCCCACGGATTCGTATGTGCGAATATTTTCGATGAAGACAAAGGTGCGCCAATAATGTCCCTCAGGGTCACGGTAATAGCATTTTCCATCACGAGCGGGTATGATAATCAGGACTCTGCGCGTGACATGATCCTCACCCATGTCCACCAGTTTTTTTCGAATATGCTGTGTGACGCGGTTTACATTTTCCATCACCTGCACGGGCTTTTTGAAAACGTTCCCGTTTATTTTTTGATGAATATAAATTATATTATCATTATTTTTATTGTTATTTAGTTTAATAATTAAGTCACAGCACTCAATATACGCTAATAACTCTTTTATAGATGGTTCTGATAAATATAAACATCGCACACC
>JAAZXX010000034.1:0-3344 GCA_014239995.1 Verrucomicrobiia bacterium | reverse complement strand
GCATGCAGGATTTCGCCATAGATATGAAACCGGGTAGAAATATCCCGCAACTGGTTTTCGTTGTATATAAATGCCATGTGAAAATCCTTCCAGCGGAGCTTTCTAGCAGCATTGATTCCAATCTACGAGTTTAATTGCAAGATCGCGGTGGTTCCAGATCACCGAGCCATGATCAACCTGATAGTGTTTTTGGACCTCCTTGAAATATGTCCCCTTCCTTATCCATCTCTGAGTGATGCTGTCCCACACGGAATTTTTTTAAATATCGCAAATAAGGATCTCACTAAGGTATCATTTGCATTGCAGATGCTCTGGTCCTCTCATCGGTTTCCTTGATGCTGGCGCTTTGAAACTTTTCCCAGTCCAGGTCATGGGGAGTAAGGCACTTTGTGCTTTTCTGGGCAGTGCCGTTGCCCGTTCCTTTTCAAGATCAGATGAGGAGGCATGTCACATCTCCGCAATGTTCAATGACTGCTGAATGCCGGCTTCTGGTTGAAGCCAGTGGCATGCTGTGGCCAAGGATGGGTTTGGTTTGTCCTTTCACGTATTTTCCTTTTCGTGCTCTCAGGCAGCATCAACAGATGACAGGTAAAACACCCACCTTGTGCGTTTTTTATCGATAAGCCATTTTGGAATGCCAGGAAAGATCTTCAAGTTTTAACAACGCCAAAAGTACACCGTATTGTAAACGGTTTTTTTCAGCTGGGTGCCTTGGCACATGAATTTGCTTTTTGGGATGGTAATTCCTTCGACGCGAGCAAATTCCAAGGGATCATGCTGCGGTCTTTAAATTCGATTTCAAGCCCAGCGTGATGCGGGGAGATGGTTCTGGTGCCAATCAAGACAAACTTCCAACATCTGAGAGTCAGTGGCGTCTTATCTGGCATAAAAACTCGGAAACCGTCATCTGTGCTTGAAAATGATCTTCTCTTGTTTTTATGGCTGAACATGTTTATGTTCGGAGTATGGAAGATGCGTTTGCATACGTGTCATCTGAAGCGATTGACCACACTTATCTACATTAAAACACTATGGCTTACGAATTACCTAGTCTGGCTTATGCCGCTGATGCGCTTGAGCCTCATATCGACTCCAAGACCATGGAGATTCATCATGGCAAGCATCATAACACTTACGTTACCAAATTAAATGGTGCCTTGGAAGGACATGACGCCCTGGCCTCAAAGGATATCAAGGACCTGATTGCAAACCTGGAAGATGTCCCGGAAAACATAAGGGGTGCTGTCCGTAACAACGGTGGCGGTCATGCAAATCACACCCTCTTCTGGTCGATCATGGGACCCAATGGTGGCGGGGAACCGGCGGGCGTACTTGGCGAGGCTATTCAAGCTGCCTTTGGTGGTTTTGATGCCTTCAAGGGAAAATTTGAAGCTGCTGGTCTTGGTCGATTTGGCAGTGGCTGGGTGTGGTTGATCGTTAATAACGATGGCCAGCTTGAAATTGTCTCCACACCCAACCAGGACAGTCCCCTGATGGATGGTTCAGGTAAACCCGTGATTGCTTGTGATGTCTGGGAACACGCTTACTACCTGAATTACCAGAATCGGCGTCCGGATTATCTCAAATCGTGGTGGCACGTGGTTGACTGGAATGCAGCTGGCCAAAACTACGAGGCTGCCAAGGCTTAGGAGTCCCTGATTACTTTAAATACGCCCCGAACGGAATCTTTTTCCGTTCGGGGTTTTCCTTTTACAATGACTCATCAACGAAAGACGTTGATGTCCGTCCGGTGAAGTGGCCCGCCCGGAAATGGCTTTGTAAATGGACTGGGATCTTTATGCTCGACACCGGCATCCCGATCGAGCTTGATGCACTCGTGATGTCCGCCTTCTCAAGGTGCAGTGTCGCCTTGCACGTTTTCTAGGATCCGTTCTCTTCGCCATGGATAATCTTGCAACCATTTTTTCGGGGGATCTGCAGCAACTCCACCCAGCGGACATTGCTGATCGCATTCAACGTATGCCGCTGGATCAGGTTGCGGATATTCTCCGAACACTTCCAGCGCCGCTGGCTGGGGAGGCTCTCGCAGAGCTTGAGGATGAAATCAAGGCTGAGTTGTTGCAGGAGTTCAGTGAGCTGGAACTGGCGGACCTTTTCCAGAAGCTTGAACACAACGACACCACAGACTTGCTGGGTGAACTTGACGACTCACTCCAGCGAACAGTTCTTGAACAGTTGCCTGATGATGTCTCGGTGCCTGTGCAGGCCCTTCTTCAGTATGAAGAGGACACCGCTGGGGGTATCATGAGTGACCGGTTCATAGCGCTTGCCATGGACGAAACCATTGAATCCTCTCAGCAACAGTTACGCCGCGCAGCCCAGTTTTCAACCGAGGATATTTCCTATTTATACGTGGTTGATCATGATCAACGATTAAGGGGTGTTGCCAGTTTTCGTGACCTTGTTTTCGGTTCCCCCCATAAGAAGGTAGCCGATATCATGCAGGAGAGTGTGACTTTTCTTCGGGTGACAGATGATCAAGAGGAAATATCCAGGCAATTTGCGCACTATCACTATCTGGCGCTTCCAGTCCTGGACCAACAGGATCGTGTCGTTGGGGTGGTAAAGGCCAGTGATGTGTTGGAAATTGCGCGTGAAGAGGCTACCGAGGATATGCAGCTTATGGTGGGTTTGTCGGGAGAAGAACGTGTGTTGACTCCTTGGCGTAAGTCGCTCCCAGGGCGCCTGCCCTGGTTGTATGTGAACTTGGTGACGGCTTTTGCCGCGGCGGCGGTGATTGCCTTCTATGAATCCACCATTGCCCATTGGACGGCATTGGCCATCTTCCTTCCCGTGGTAGCGGGACAGGGGGGCAATGCGGGCATGCAGACATTGACCGTGATCATTCGTGACATGGCATTGGGAGAGATCACTCGAGGGGATGGGCGTCGAGCTCTCCTCAAGGAACTTTTTCTAGGAATTGCTAATGGCCTGGCTATCGGGCTGGCTGTTGGCTTGGTGGCGTATCTATGGAAGGGAAGTATCGCATTGAGTCTTGTAGCATGCTCCGCGATGATCCTGACTCATCTTGTGGCCGGATTGGCAGGAGTGATGATTCCTTTTTCACTCAAATTCCTGAAGGTCGATCCCGCCATGGCTTCGAGTATCTTTATTACCACCATCACGGACCTGGCAGGTTTTCTTTTTTTTCTGGGCTTCGCCACCATGGCCATGCGCTGGCTGGGAGTGGTTCCCTGATTAAAGAGCCCCGTAGGGGTGGCAAAAGCCTGACTCTGGCCGTGCGAATGCAGGTTCATGGCTTTTCCTGGAGGAAACTGATCAGGTCTCTGAGTTGTTGTGGAGTCAGGCGTTCCTCAAGACCT
>JAAZXX010000349.1 GCA_014239995.1 Verrucomicrobiia bacterium | reverse complement strand
AGCTTGGAGTGGTGAGTGGGCTCAATGAAATCAGCAGCATCAGTCGGGCTGGCGTGAGTGACGTGGTCTTGGAGTTCATGTGGGGAAGTTCCATGGTGGATGCTATCCAGAACACCCTGGAGAAGCTGGATACGGTTCAGTTGCCCAGAGGTGCTGAAAAACCGCTGTTGCTACATTATGACCCATCGATGGATCCGGTCATGGAACTGAGCCTTTCAGCGGTGGATAAATCCCCGGGAGCAGTCCTTCTTTCGGAAGCCTCGGTGAAGGCTTTGGTTGAGAATGCCTCGGCGAGACGCTTGAGAAGGATTGGAGAGTTGCAGGTAAAGCGGGCACTGGAGCCCATCAAGGGTGTAGCTGCCGCCAGGGTGCGCGGAGGACTTGAGGAGGAAATACACGTGCTGATCGACGCGACCGAGTTACAGAGGGCAAACATTTCAATCAACCAGATCATCAGCCGCTTGAGTGCCGAGAACATCAATGCCGCCGGAGGACGTATTCGTGAGGGGGAGGCCGAATACATGATTCGCACGATCAACGAATACAAGAATCTCGAGGAAATCGCCAACACGGTTGTGCACCGTCCCGAGGGGCGAGAGATACGTTTGAAAGACCTGGCTGAAGTGGTTTACGGACAACGTGATCAGGAGATGTTGACGCACACCAATGGTGAGGAAAGTGTCCAGATTGACGTCTATAAGGAGGCGGATTCCAACATGGTCAGTGTTGCCGAGCGTATCAAGAAAGCTGTGGGCTCGACGATGGATTCAAGGCGTCAAAGCATTGCCGGAAAACTTTTTCAGGAGGAAAACGTGATCCTTCAGATTGTTGCGGATCGGTCCATCTTCATCGACAACAGCATCCGTGAGGTGAAGGGAACGGCCATCATGGGGGGCATGCTGGCGATCATGGTGCTCCTGGCTTTTCTGCGTGATCTTCGGACCACCACGATCATTGCTGTAAGCATCCCTATCTCGATCTTTGTCACATTTGCTCCGTTGAACATCCTCGGAGTCTCGCTCAATGTCATGTCCCTGGGGGGGCTGGCCATGGGGATTGGTATGCTGGTGGACTCGTCCATCGTGGTACTTGAGTCCATATATCGTTGCCGTGAGGAAGGGGATTCCATGCGCAAGGCGGCCATTCGAGGAACCATTGAGGTGCGAGGGGCTGTGATTGCCTCGACGCTGACATCGATTTGTGTTTTTTTCCCCATGGTATTCGTGGAAGGCATGGCGGGTCAGGTTTTTGGGGATCTGGGTTTGACGGTGGTCACCTCCCTGATAGCTTCCTTGATTGTTGCGGTTCTTTTCATTCCGATGCTTGCCAGTCGAAGTGGGTTGAAACTCAAGGGTGATGCCGGAATGGTATCCCATCCACTCGGCAGTATGGAGGGACGGATACGCCCCTTGACCTTTCTTCTAAGAATCCTGTTTCCGATGACGGTGCTGCTGGTGGTGCTGATCACTTTCGTCCTCCTTATGGCCTTGGCCCTGGAGAAACTGGGAGGAGAGGGTGTTCAGGGTGAATCAAGCGAAGTTCAATACACCCTGCTGCTCGTCCGTGTTGCCCAGGTTTGGGGGGCAATCTGTCTGGTGCCGTTGCTGGTTGCCTTGTTCAAGGTGCGACCTTCCCCGGTGCATGAGGTGGGGAATCACCTGTCGAACCTCTGGGGGGGCTGGAATGCATTTTCACTGGCCCAGCGAAATGGGAATGCGCTTTCCTATGCTTTATTGCCTTACCACCTCCTGCGCCTGCCACTCTCCATGGTGTTGGAAATGATTGGACTAAGCCTTGTATGGATCCTTCGGATTCTGACGGGGCTTGCCTTGCTGATCTTTGGAATCATCCGGCTCCTGCGTAGGGTTTTTGAGCGCAAGAAGAAGCCCGTGGAGGCCGAGAAGGGGGTGGGATTCTATCCGGACATGCTTCGCTGGTCCCTGGAGCATCCTCCTCTCATTGTGAGCATCGCTTTGGCATGCGTGGCCCTGACCTGGTGGGTTGGCAGTGGTCTGCAGTCGGAACTGCTTCCAGAGGTCCACCAAAGTGAATTTACCTTTGAGGTGGCGCTGCCGGTCGGGACACCACTGGATGAGACCATAAGTACATTGAGTGCAGTTGAAAGGAAGATCCTTGAGCAAAAAGAGGCACTTAACATTGCGACCCTCCTGGTGATGTACGGCTTTGACACGACCAATATGAAAAGCTCGGATGAGGGTGAACACTCCGCCAAGTTCAAGGTCCTTCTGAATGCCACGGAAAAACCAAGGGATACCGAAGACATGGTCATCGCCGCAGTACGCGATATGTTCGACCGAGTGCCGGATGTCAGTATGCGTGTGACCCGACCTGTCCTCTTCAGTTCAAAAAAACCAGTGGTGATCCAGATCAATGGAGAAGACCTCTACGAGTTGAAGCGTTTCTCAGATGATGCAACACAACTTCTGGACGAGTCGCCCGAACTCGCCGATGTGGAACCCACACTCAGGAGCGGTGCACCTGAACTCCAGATTTCTTATGATCGACACCAGATCATGCGCCATGGGCTTACCATCAATGCGGTTGCCAATCAGGTTCGTGATCTTGTCAAAGGCGCGGAAGCGACACGCCTGAATCGCCGTGATCGGCGTGTACCTATTGTCGTAAGGCTCGCTGAGAAGGATCGGGAAGCATTGGGTGATGTGGGAAAACTGACCGTGAATCCAGGCCGGTCGACAGCACTCCCACTGAATGCAATCGCGGCATTGTCTGTTGGCGAAGGTCCCAGTGAAATCAGGCGTATTGACGGAAAGCGGGTTGCCCTGGTACTGGCTAATATCGGAGGCGGTTCCCTGGGCGCCGCGGTTGAGTCGGTCAAGGAGATTCTGAATGAACGGATTGAATGGCCTGACTACATGGATTTTGTCATCACGGGACAGAATCAGGAATGGGAGCGCAGTCGCTCAAGCCTTTACCTGGCCCTTGGCTTGAGTATTTTTCTTGTCTATGTGATCATGGCTTCGCAATTTGAGTCCCTCCTGCAGCCCTTTATCATCATGTTTACCATTCCCATGGCATTTGTCGGAACGGTCATTGGGCTCAAGATCCTTGGCATGAACCTGTCAGTGGTCGTATTTCTTGGCCTGATCATGCTCGCGGGTATCGTGGTAAACAACGCTATCGTACTGGTGGACTATACAAATACTCTGCGTGGACGAGGACAGCCCCTGAAGGACGCGATTGTTACAGCCTGCCATGTGCGATTACGCCCGATTTTGATGACGACCGCAACCACGGTGCTTGGCCTGTTTCCCATGGCGCTTGGCCTCGGTGACGGTGCCGAGATCCGCACGCCCATGGCGATCACGGTCATCTGCGGGTTGCTGTCATCCACATGCCTTACCCTGTTGATCATTCCGACCATTTATTATCTGTTGGGTCTGATCGGGGAACGTTTTTTTGAAGCATCCCCAGAAAGATGAATATGGTGAAAGATTCCAATAACATGGTTGTTCGTATTGCCCGGTTTTCCATCCGGCGTCGGGTCACCATGTTTGTTGTCTTCCTCACGATTCTTGCGGTGGGTTTGATTGCCGCGAAACGTCTTCCCATTGAAATGAATCCACGAGGGCTGGAGGGACACTACATGTCGGTTCGTGTCAATTGGAGAGTGGGGGTGCCGCCGGAGACGATGGATAAGATCGGTCTTCCCCTGGAAGAAGAACTCAGCACCGTTCGTGGGTTGGACAGGATTGAAACCAATGCTTACAAGTCCGGTGCACGTGTGCAGTTGCATTTCAAGCATGGCACCGATATGGATGTTGCCTACCGTGAGGTGCGCGATCGTACGGAGCGCGCCCGACTGAGGTTTCCGGAGGATGCGGATCGTACCTACATTCATAAACACAAACCGGGCGCGGAACCCGTGGTAAGTTTTCGGATCAGCTACGATCAGGACTCGGATTATTACTCCCTCATTGAGAAGCATGTGCTTGCTCCTATCCAGCGCCTCATGGGGGTGGCGGATGTGGACTTCAGGATCTATCGTCGCGAAATCAGGATTGAGGTCGATAAGGAAAAGGCAGAGGCCCATGGCGTCAATATTCAACAGCTTGGGCGTCTCCTGCGTTCAGATAATTTTACCCTTGCCAGTGGCTCAGTGATTGATGGTGATAAAAAGTATACCCTGAAATCAACCAGTGAGTTTGCCTCCGTAGAGCAAATACGTAACCTTCCAATCCTCCCCAATATTGTCCTGAAGGACATTGCTAAGATTGTCTATGAGCCTGAGGAAGCAGAGCGGCTTTACCGCTATAATTCCCAACCGGCAAACGGTATTTCAGTCAAACGTGAAGGAGAGGCCAATACCGTGGAGGTGAGTCAAAGGGTTGTGGAGACGGTCGAGAAAATTCAGAGTAACCCGAAATTGAAGGGCTTTGACCTGAGTGTTTATGACAACCAGGGTGAGGAGATTCAGCAGCGACTATCTCATCTCATCAGTAATGGTAAGCTGGGGGCCTTTCTTGCCGCCGTGGTGCTCCTTTTTTTCCTGCGACAGTTCCGGATGACCATGATCATTGCCATGACCATACCACTCTGTTTACTGATTGCCCTGGCGACCATGTTCTTTTTGGGGGAGACCTTAAACAGCCTGACCATTATGGGGCTTGTGATTTGTGTCGGCTTGCTTGTGGATAATTCCGTCGTCATGGCTGAAAATATCCATCGGCATTATCAGGAAGGCATGTCAAGGATGGAAGCCTGCATGCGGGGTGTGAGCGAGATCGGTTTTGCCATTACCATCGCCACAC
>JAAZXX010000348.1 GCA_014239995.1 Verrucomicrobiia bacterium | reverse complement strand
TTGCTGTGGGGGAACGATCGGTTTGACGGCTCGTTTTGCGGGTGAAGAACTCTGGCAAATGGAGGATGTCATCCCGTCGACTGTCGATGGTTTGGAAACGTATTACTTTCAAAATGTCTCTTTCAAGGCGAGCGCTTCTAGTGGTTTGCTGGAGTTTGTAACGACTGCCGAAGGGGATGCCACGATTCTATTGGATGCGGTGAATATCGTGTCTCGTGGGGAGAGTGAGATCGTCATCGTGAACCCGAGTTTTGAAGCGAGTGGTAGTCCTGTGGGAGTCGGATATGTTCAGCCCGCCAATATTGCGGGTTGGGAATTCACTTCGGGTGGGCGCGGTCCGAATGTCACTGGGCAAGGGCCGTTCTCAGACAATGGATCGGGGTTGGATCAAGACTCGGTACTTTTTATTCAAGGTCCGACGAGTATGACTCAATTGATCGAAGGCCTGGAACCGGGAGAGACGTACACGTTGTATTATTACGTGAATGCACGAAACTGCTGTGGTGAGGGAGGAATCACCTTTTACTCGGTTAGTTTCGACGAAGAAATCCTATTGGAGGAGGAAGTTCTACCTGTTGGCGGAAATAATCCCTATCACCTCCGGTATGTGACTTTTAAGGCCTCCTTTGCCGATGGGATCTTGCAGTTTGATACCCAGCCGGAGGGCGATCATTCCTTTCTACTTGATGATATTCATATTGTTAAAGGTGAATTTGTGCCTCCGACACCGCAGCCAGCAGACGTGTTATTGGTGTTGCGTCGTCTTGCGGATCATTCCTTGGAATTGCGATGGCCGGCTGCTGTTACGGCGTTTGTGCTGCAGAGGACGGAGACTCTTGGTGGCGATTGGACTGATGTGAATGAAGCCGTTGTGGTGGACGGGGATGAAAACACCATTACGGTCACACCGGGAGCTGGAAGTGCGTTCTTCCGACTGTTGACCCGTTGATTGAGTTTGCGCTATATCGCAGTTGAGGCATCGATGTAGCTGAAAATTCAGTCTCAGTCCGAGTAGAGGAGGCTAAGGTCTCCTCTACTGCTTTTTGGAGTAAAGAACGGAATTGTTTCTACTGGCTGTTGAATGTGCCAGAGGGATGGATCATGAATTAAATGTCAGCAGGATCCCCGCGTCGGCTTTGCCAGACTTTAGGCGAAAGGCCTGTTTTCTTTTTGAATATTCGTGAAAAGTAGAGCTCGTCATCGAACCCGCTATTGAGGGCTGCATCTTTGACCATACAGTCCAAAGATGCAGAAAGGATGTCCATGGCGTGTCCAAGGCGAAGCTGGAGGAGGTATTGATGGGGTGCAAGGCCGGTGACACGGCGGAAGTTACGGCGCAGCCATGAGTAGCTCACACCGAGTTCCTGAGCGAGTTTTTGCATGTCAATGGATTCCGCGAGCCGCTCTCGTAAAGCGAACCTGGCTTGGCGAATCACTCGGTCTACGCGAGAGTCTGTTTTTTCAGCCAAAGAGGTTGCATGAATTTGCGCCAGAAGCTGAGTGATCATGGTTGAAATCATGCACATGAAGCCGGCTGACTCTGTTCGGAGTTGGGTCAGGATTTCAGAGAACAACTCATGCGCACGCTCTTCGAGCGGGACACGGATCACGGGGTGATCAGGTGTGAAGAGCCGCTGGGTAAACAGATCATTGGCCAGGGTACCCTTGAATCCGACCCAGTATTCATCCCAACCGGTTTTATCATCCGGACAGTAGCGGTGTCGCATTCCCGGGAAGAGAAGGAAAAAGTTACCAATCTCCACATCCTTTCTGCCGCTAGCTTCACTTTCCAAGATGCCACGACCTCGCGGTATATAATGCAGTTGGTATTCGTCCAGGACGCGACCGCTTTTCCAGGAGAATTGGTAGTCCTTTGGATGACCGGGGGGAGGATAGCCCATGCCGGGCTTGATCTTTACGAATCCGGCGGTGGTGGGAACCAGTCCCCACATTGCATCACTCGGACTTGCGGGCGGGTAACGAAAGAAAGTTTCGGGCTGTTTTGCAAGCGGGGGCATGGGTTCGTTTAGCTCAGTAAATTAATGTATCCGCTATCACGTGATGTAACCTTAGATGAACTTCTGCCGAAGTCCCTTTCCATTCGTTTTCGAAAAGTCAAATCCCCTTTGAGGGTTCAACAAAACTAAGCAAAGTAAACTTTCTTGGCGTGTTAACCCGCTATCAAGCAGCCCTGCTTGTATTACTGGAGTTTTCTTTTCCATTCCAAATTTTAGAGGTCTTTATGCTTACAGGAAATGCTAGGATCACAGAACCATTTCGAACTGATTTTCCAGTTGTTCCGATCTTGGTACATGACGGTGACTTTGTTCGTGTTCGGACTATTTAAAGTCTAAAAGCCTCTACAGGCTTGCAAAAAAGGCTGGTTGATAATAAGATATTACGATCGGAGTCATCTTGTCAAGGTTATCTGTGATTCGATTTTTTTTATAATAAAAGTTCGTCAAATTCGGTCATAACTGGCAGCGATAGGAGGGAGTACGTTGATGTCAAATACAAATTCCATAGTGACGAATCTTTCTGGTGGGCACGAAGACTTTCTTCGACTTTGGACGCATCATGAACCCGAGCTGCGTGCGTTCGTGCGTTCTTGTTGTCCACGGGCTCAGGAAGTGGATGAGGTCATGCAGGAGGTCAGTGTGGTTGCTTGGCGAAAATTCACTTCGCTGGATGATTCAAAGCCCTTTGGGCCCTGGGCCTGCATGATTGCACGCTACGAACTCCTGATGATGCGTCGGCGTCATGCGCGGGATCGATTGGTGTTGGCAGAGGATGTGGTTAAGTTGCTGGCCGAGGAAGGGGCGGAGGAGATTTCGTTGCGGCACCGGCAGCTTGAGGCTTTAGATATCTGTATTCAGGACCTGCCGCACGAGCGGCGTGAGTTGGCATTGGCCGCCTACTCCAGGGATACCTCCATCCGTGACCTGGCCAAGCGGATGGGGCGCACTGAATGGGCTCTTTACCAACTGTTGGCGCGCATTCGGAAAAAGTTATTTGATTGCATGAACCGGTCATTGGAACAGATGTCATGAAGGGAAAAGATTTGCATCTAATGCATCGGTACCTCGACGGCGGGTGTACTCCCGAGGAATTGGAGAAACTGGAAGCATTACTGCGGACCGATTCCGATGCACGTAGCACCTTGCGTTCGTTGGCGACGATTGATGCGAAGTGGCAGACCCTAGGTAACGAAGATTGGTGCACATCGCGTGATGAAGAACGATCATTTGATAAGCCTGCCTTTAGTGTGAGGATAGGTTGGGTTTCGCTCGGTGCGGTTGCCGCTTTGCTGGTGGTTGGATTGTTCCTTTGGATTAAAGGAGACCATTCTCAGGCAGGACAGGGGATTGCACGCGTGATCCGCGTTGAAGGGAATGCCTTGGTGGATGGAAAGCGGGTGCTGGTAGGTGGAGATGAATTATTTGGCGATGCAAATGTGGCAATGACGGATGGAGTTATCGAGTTGGCGTTTCGTGACTCAGGCGTCCATGTCGTTGCTGGAGCACCACTTTCGATGCATTTAGAAAACCCCATGCGCCTCTTTCTGCAAGAAGGAGAAGTCAAACTCGTGGTCCCGCCCCAAGGTAGAGGTTTCGTGGTGGATACCGTAGATCAGGAAATCGTTGATCTAGGAACCAGTTTTATTCTCAAAGCGAAGCCAGAAGGGTCGGAAGTACTCGTACTGGATGGTCAGATTACTGTTGGACAGAATGCCAGCGACGCAAAGAGAGTCATGATGAGCGAAGGAGAATTTGCGATTTTCGACAGCGCTGGAATTATCCAGAAACGAGTACCTGAAGTCATACGCGCTCAAGTGACAGAAGTCCCATTGCGGGTTACTGAGCCTGGATCGGCTTCGCTCCACGGCAAAATCTTGGGACAGGTGCAAGAACCGGTGTATGGCATAATAGGTGATTTGGCTGATGTCATAGGAGAGCAGATGCTGCCATTGCTTCGGTCCGGTTTTCAGGATCAAAGTAGTCTTACGACCTTGAAAACAGGCAAGCCGCTTAGATTTGCCGGTATCGCAGGTGGATTCCCTACGCTTCCCGCTCGAACGGGATTGGAGCTGGACACGACGGATTTGGGTTGGGTGGCGTGGTATAGTGGTCGGGTGGTGCCGCCCCGAAAAGGGAGATATCGTTTTTGGGGATATGCGGATAATCACCTTCTGGTTGCCATCGACGGAAAACCCGTTTTTGAGGGATCCCGCAACGATTCCCTCTTGACCACCATCGGTGTACCCCGGATGAATAATCCAGCATTGCCCTGTCTGATCGCTCGGGCCGGGTTCGCCAATGGTCCGTGGGTGGAATCCAATGGTGAATCTGTGCAAATCGATATTTTGTTTGGTGAAATCGGCCGCGTCCTTACCTCTGGACTCTTGCTCATCGAATGGGAAGGTGAAACCTATGAAGAGACGTTTTGGGGGCAACCAAGATGGCCGCTCTTCTTGACCGAGGCTCCTGAAGAGACCGAGCTTGCCGGACTGGAAAGCCTTCGACTTCAATTGGAAAGTGAAATAATGGGCTCATTCTCGGTTGCGCTTGACGCGGTCTGGGCGGTGGAGGAAACACAGGTTGCCAGTCGATAATGTCGGAGATGAACGGGAAAAATGGACACAAATATCGAATACTCATGATGAAGAAAATTTTTACACTCGCGCTCCTCCTCCTCTTCTCCCTCGGCTTTGACTCCCCATTCGATGAGCAAGAGTCCAGAGGTAAGGACGCGACCGATTTCACCAAACAAAATATCGATTTGCACAGATTCACCATTGG
>JAAZXX010000347.1 GCA_014239995.1 Verrucomicrobiia bacterium | reverse complement strand
CCATCGGTGCACTTTTTGATTCCGAAGGTAACTTGCTGACTCCGAATTTCGGGCGTTTGGATCAAATCCAGCCTTCAGGTGATGAAGATGACCCCGACGTGGTATACTTGGAAAACAACGATGTCTTCCTGTATGTGACCAATACCGATGGAGACACTTTATCCAATCGTATTACTGGCTCAATCATTCAAACGGTTCCGGCCGACGACGGCTCACTTCAGATTGGAGATGAACAAGTCCTGGGTGCCTCAAGAAAAGCGGATCGACAGGGCCACCCGGTGGCCTTTGAAAACCCCTTCAACAACGAATTAATCGGGGCCTTCGATTATGGTAATGGTAGCGGGGGTGGTGACATCTTCTATTTCAACATTGGCCAGGCCCCTAACTACATTCTTTCTCAGGCGCGTGGACAGGTTCCCTATCTTGAGGCGTCGGGCAGTGACCCGTTCAATCAACGGCATCCGCAGTTTGCCGCGGACCCCAGTAACGGTGTCATTGTCATTGGCCAGAATCCCCATGGTAATCCTGATGGTTTGCCGGCTGGTTACGCCTTCACCCTGTTAGGGCCTGACGGTCGAATTCTTCCAGGTCGTTCCGAGGATCAAAACGGGTTTCATGCGTTTGTAGAGAACAATGTCAGCATCGATAACGGGGCAAATAATCACAACCTCAAGTATGATCCGTTCAGTGATTCATTTATCGCTGTTTATGCAGATGGTAATGAAACCTATGCTGTTCGCTTGAAAGTGACTTCGAATCATCTTGCAGGTCCAGGTCCGTCCAGTGCCGTCTCAATCGCCCTCGGCGAAAATGAAATCACATTGACTTGGGAATCTGGAAAACTGCAAAGTACCGACGAGGTGACTGGAACCTGGCAGGATGTTTCTGGAGCCACCAGTCCCTTATCGATCAGTCCTGAAAAAAGTCAAAAATTCTTTCGTACGACAGGCTCTTCACAATAGCAAACTTTCCGGTCCATCCGTTCCATACCTGCAGACCCTGACGTCGTTTCGTCTGCGAGTTTTCGGCAGAGAAGGCATTGTTCTGACTTCCCCGGGGCACCATCCTTTTGATGAGGAAGGTGCACTTGACCCGTACCAAGGACCTGTGTCTAGCCAGCCTTTGCCTCCATGCCAGGCCTAAGAGTTCCTGGTCCTCATATCAGTGATCCGCGTGATCCAAGGGGGCATTGATGGCACTTGGAAATATCATATCGCCCACTCATCTGTCATCTGAAGCACTCTACTTGCTTGTCCCTCGTCTTGGATTTTCAATACCAAAGATCAAGTTCCTCTTGATCCCTCCAAGCTCTCGAATGAGAGCAAAAGTCACCATCCACACTCTTTGTTCAAAACCTGATGCCAGCATGGTTTTTCACTGAACTTGCTTTTGAAACACCTTGTTTAAACTTACGGCACATGCTTGGATAGGAGCATGGCATCTATTATCTTTGCGGCGCAGAATCGCCGGACTTTTGTCCGGACAGGCGCTCTGGCAACAGCAGCTATCGCTTCCGGAGCTGCCTTTTCAGCTGACGGCGCTGAGAACACCCCAGAAGGGTACCGTTTGGCAATTCTTTCCGATACGCATACCCCGGCAGACCGCAACAACGAATATCGAGGTTTCAAGCCATGGAACAACCTCAAGCGAGCCGTCCCTGATATCGTCGCGTCCGGACCCGAGGGAGCCTTGATCAATGGTGACGCGGCCCGGCTTACCGGAGAAATCCAGGACTACCAGGAACTCAAACAGTTGCTGGGCCCTCTGGCTGGCCAATGCCCAGTTTATATTGGGCTGGGCAATCATGACCATCGACAAAATTTTAATCAGGTGATGCAGCCGGAAACCAAGTATATCGCTGATGTTTCAAACAAGCATGTACTGGTGATCGAGCACCCGGTTGTGCGTATTCTTCAGCTGGATTCTCTCCTGTATGTGGACAAGGTTGCAGGTCTTTTGGGGAAGGCTCAACGTGCATGGCTCGATACCTTTTTGAAGGAAGCAGAACCACGTCCCACAGTCATATTCGTTCATCATACCCTTGGTGATGGTGATGGTGACTTGCTGGATTCAGAACGCATGTTTGGAATTCTAAAGCCCTATCCACAGGTGAAAGCGGTTTTCTACGGGCATTCGCACCGCTACGAGTATGGGTTCCGTGAAGGTAAGCACTTGGTCAACCTTCCTGCCATTGGATATAACTTTAACGACAATCAACCTGTGGGCTGGGTCGATGCTCATTTTTCGATCGGTGGTGTGCATCTAACCTTGAAGGCGATTGGCGGTAATCTTGAAAAAAATGATCAAATCACAAAGCTCCATTGGGGGTAACAGAAATATTTGCGAAGATTGACTCCAGGCACCTGAGGTGATCATTGCATCATGGGGCTGACCCATACCAATCAAGCTGATCCACGCATGTCTTCCTGCTCCTGATCGCCCTCATTTTATTTCTGGATGAGGCCATGCGAGGAATGTTGCACCTGGATGTTCGCTTTGACCTTGCATCCCTGATGAAGGGGAAAGTTGCCTGGGCTTTCTTCAAGTTGTTCCATAGGTATTAAAGCAGGATGGGGCCGAGTAGAAGGTGTCTGTTCTCCTGTTCGAAGACGACCCCAGCCACTGTCAGCACGCGGGATGGAACTGGATCCTCAAGGAAGTGGAATTCAAGAACCGTGAAGGGATGATCATCGGCACGGGCGATCGGAAACGAGGTGGTCATGACAGTCGACGCAAGCCTTCCGGTCAAGCTGACTCAATGGTCCGTGAGGGTCCGCCGCGAATGACTTGGATGCGCAGGGCAAACGTCACATCTCCCTGACAGTGTCGCTGTATCGGGGATTCCGTTGAGGCGTCGCTGGCATGGCGTGCGTCATGAAAAAAGTTTCCCCAAGGGCCGGCCCATGTTCGTGATGGGAACAGGGCGGTCGCCGTCGTAAAGGCTCTTGCGGTAGTCGATACCAAGGGCAGCGCAAATCGTCGCTAAAAAATCAGGGACGCTCACGGGGTTGGAAACGATCTTCTTGGCGACCTCGTCGGTTTCGCCCCAGGCGCCGCAATGCAAGAGGCCGCCGCCAGCAAGGACGCAACTGAAGGCCGTGCCTTGATGGCCTCGTCCGCCGCCACTGTCGAATTCCGGTGGACGACCGAACTCCGTGGTGATCGCGATCAGCGTTTTGTCCAGCATGTGTTTTGCTTCAAGATCGTTGATCAGCGTGGCGAGTGCCGTGTCCAGTTCCTGAATCAGCTTGTGCTGATTCAGAATCCCCTCATTGTGGACATCCCAGCCGATGCCGTTCAGAAAGTTCAGATTGTGCGATACCTCGATGAAGCGGACCCCGCGTTCAATCAATCGACGGCTGAGAAGGCAGCGTTGGCCGAATTCCCCGCCGTATCGGTTGCGGAGATCGGCCGGTTCGCGGTCCAGTTCAAAGACGCGCATGAATTCCGGACCACTTAGTTTCAGGCTTTGTTCGATTGCCGTATCGTAATCGAGCAATCGCTGGTTCGTCGTTGGGTCAGCATTGCGTTTCAAAACGGAAAGGAAATCTTCTCGTCGCGATTGTCGCTGCGGTGTGATGCCGTCAGGGCGAGTCAATCCGGCCGGACCCTGGCTGGTGTCGGTCATATACAGGTAGCTGTCGCGGGTGCCGAGAAATCCAGGGCCACGCGTCACGTTCGGATATCCAATCAGAACATAAGGCGGAGCGCCCTCGTCCGCGGATCCTCGTTCGTGGGCTATGATCGATCCCAGCGACGGATACGCGATCGTTCCACTGACCGGGCGTCCGGTGTGCATACGGTTGGTCGCAGCGGCGTGTTCGTCAATCACCTCGTGATGCACACTACGCACCGCGGTGACACGGTCCATGAGAGGGGCAAGCTGCGAGAGGTGTTCGCAAACCCGCACTCCGGGAACAGCTGTCTCGATCGAGTCGTAGTAGGAACCGGCCCGCTTTTTCTTCGGGTCGCCTTTTCCTTTGGGATCGAACGTATCGATCTGACCCATCCCGCCCCCCAGCCAGATCGAGATGACATGTTCGGCTTTGCCCTTGGTGAACACGTCTTTAGCCATTGCCATGTCGGGTAAAGCAAGGCCACAACCTGCAGCGGCGCCCGAGGCAAGAAACTTGCGGCGATTGAGTGAAACTGATGATGTCATGTTGGGTGTCTCGATTTCTATTACGGCAGCCAGACAAATTCGCGATGAGTGATCAAGCTCCACAGGGCGTCCTCGTAGACGGTGCGCCACTCAGTGGAAAGGCGTGGGTCGGGTGGTGGACCGGCCAGAACGCGACGTTGGATTTCCAGTTGAATTTCATTGGCCTCCGCGCGTCCATGATTGAACCACGTGACTTGGGGCAGCAGTGGAAGTTTTTCCACGCGTGCAATTTTGTCAACTGGAACCAGACGCGTGTCAAAGCCCTCAGACAACGTGCCGGCAAAAAACGTTCGTTCTTCCTGTTGAGGCCACCGACTGAGGTATCGAAGGAACATGGAATCCACGAGCCATTCCGGTGATGTCGCGGCGACTGCGAGATCCGCCATTTCACTTTGATATGACGCCCGTGTCAGTGAGGCTGAAAGCGTGCCGTTGGCCAGTATGCCCGGTTGCAGGACATTCGGATCGATCTCACGCTCAGCGATCGGCACCTGTCTCGCGCCGGTCCATCCAAACGCTTCCAGCACGTCGACGACTGCGCGGGCCCTGGGCAGCGAAAGGCTCGGTCGATCGCGTTCGTTCTTGAGATCACCGAACATCCACGCCCGCGTGGGTTTTCCCCGCGTCTGACGCTGCCCCAGTTCGCGACGCCCATCGT
>JAAZXX010000346.1 GCA_014239995.1 Verrucomicrobiia bacterium | reverse complement strand
ATCAGGATGTATTCCAGAGACGCCACAAACCTTTTCCAGATAGCGCGAAGCGGCTTTTTTCATGAGCGCATCACCATTGTCGGCATAGCCACGGTTAGACGGCTTTCTTGCTGCATCATGCAAAACGGAGACCACCTCTGGGAAAGCCATTTCATCGGGCTCCCCAACGCCCATGTCAATTATCTGGGCATCCGGATCGAGCTCCAGAACAGCATTTTTGGCACGCTTAATTTTTTCAAATTTGTAGATAGCCGTGGTCTTGCCATAACTGTTACCGCCTATTCGTTCGGCAAAAAGGTTCTGTATATAGGATTCTTCTGGCATAAAAAAATAAGGTAAAAAAACTCAAACCCATGGAAGGGGTGAGTCGGGACAATAGCCAAATGGAGCATTGGCATCAAGTGCGGACTACTCATGAAATCGCCAAATATCTATACTGGGTTAGGATTACCCAGTATTTTAAGCGGGCAGAATGGTTTCCTGGTCGACAGATCAGATTCGATAAGCACCCAATGAAAAAGCCTTAAACCAATTACCGGCATCAGTAAATGATTGCCCGGCACAATGTAGAAGAAGGTATGTTGGGTTTCTTCCTTAATCACCATAAATCCTGCTGATTATGACAGTTGCACTCACGATACCTGAAGCAGGAGGAGAAATACTCCATAAACGAGGGATGCGCAGCTGAAATTTATGGCCACAACCATGCCAAGTCTCGCAATAATCAAATACCCATGAGGCTTTGGATAGTAGTTTAAGTAAATACTCCAGCCACAATCAAGCCACTCAAAGAAGTTAAGGACGCGCATGAAAACCAGTTAATCATCAAGGTCAACTTTCAACAACTCGCAGGGATACCTATGAAATGCCATACAGAAGACAAGCCTTTTGAGCATTTGAAGGCCAGATATACCATACTATGGTGAGTCGAGGGATGGTCTATTCAGATCAAAGTTCCGCGTTTACTCCAGTGATCCGTGAAATGTCAATAGGGCGATCATGCTGGAGAAGCGTTGTATGGTCACCTTACAAGATCAATGGAAAGACTGGCTCTCAAGTAGATTCGGCAATCAGCGGCGCCACACCTTGCTTACCGGGCATCCGATGCAGTGCATTATACTTCCCTCCGCAGGATGCGTGATCTCGACTTTGTCATATCCATGAAAATACGGGTAAAGGTTCCATCTACCACTGAGAACTCCCATGCCGTGCGACGTGGGGCCATGGGGAGTATGAAAACATCTATGATCCATTCGTATTGGAGTCATGTTTTAACACGTTATCTGTCATAGATCTGCCTTCACGGTGGTGCCACCTACCACTTTAGCATGTGCCCTGTTGTCTGATTCATCATAAATCCACAGGAGTTGGATGTCATCCATGTTTAAGAGCAACTGTGTTTGGGCGTCTGGAAGATGACGCCTCCTTGGGGTAAAATGCGGGGCGCGGTAACGAGCCACGTTTGAAAGACGAACGCCATCCATTCTGCCAGCAAAAAAAGAATGTTTCACCTTTTCTGTGCTGCCCTTTGCCCCCACATGAACGGGCCCAATACCCTGATACATACCCTGCGGAAGGGTTTGCTCGGCCACTCGAACCCCATCAAGGTATAGAAAAGCCTGGTCATCGACGACAACTCCGGCAACATGCTGCCACTGGCGAAGCTTCACTGAACGATTCTCCGGTGCAATCAGTTTCAGAATTTCACCGTTTTTGAGGAAAAGATCCAAAAAAGGGCGACCCTTAAGAATACCGAGTAGAAAACCCGCCTTGGAATCAAGATTGGAGACGAGGGATTGATTTTCCTTGAGATAAGGAGGCTTAAGCCAGCACTCCACAGTCATAGAAGCATCATCAAGCCTCAGCTGGTCACCGTTGACAACCAGGTAGTCCCCTGCCCCGCTCAATTCAACTACGGATTCAAGATTTGGAACGGATGGCGTGGGAAGTTCGATCTGATAGGGTATGGTGTATTGGACAGGCTTGAGCGGATAAACCTTGCCACCTTCATCCATAAAATCTAGTTGCAGTTCACAGCGTGGATTACGCCACGATAAATCCAAGGAATCCTGCCATCGAAAAACCTTAAACAAAACATCCACCGAAGTCTTTGGGTGAAGCACTCTGTTCAGACGCATTGGTGAAAAAATCCATCTCGAGTCTTCGCTGCTGAAGCGCAATTTAGCACGAGTAGAATAGTCGGTAGGATTGTGAAGCGTCAGGCTCAAGAAAGCATCTACCCCTCCATCCTCATTCACCAGGAAACGTCTACTAAAATTGGGCTGCAACCCTTTCAGTGCACGCACCCCATCACTCACCCTTCCTGTTACCTCTCGAACATTCATGGTCTGCCCTACGGGTAAAGATGCAATGGCAATCTGCTGTTGCCGAACCGTTACCAGATGGAAGTGATGCAGGTTTCCTGCCTCCGGGGCAATACCACTCTGTGCCCCCCCCGTCGTTGCCAAGGTTACATATTCAATACCGTCGCGAGGGCCATCGTATCGCATGCGATGAATATGACCTGCAAAAACTGCTTTGACATTACCTGCCCTGACCAGCTCGCCATGCACCTTTTCCCAATCATCTCCGTATCGTCCACCAATCCACCTTGGATGGTGTAGAAAAACGAATACGTGGTGAGCATCGCTTGCTTTGGCTAAAGTTGCCCTCAACCAGTGCAACTGGCGTTGACTCATCCTTTGGGATGCTGGTTGATTTGCTTTCTCTCCTGTCGCTGGGTTGCCTTCATCGGAGTATAGCACAACGAACAAGGCACCCTTGTGATCAAATGCATACCAGAGGGGGGCAAAATGCTGTTCATAATTGGATTCGTGTTCACCTGGAGGTTTACCATCACCACGCCAGTAAATATCGTGATTCCCAGCAACAGGAAACCAGGGCATGAGCAAACCGTCCATAATCCCTCTGAATTCACGCATCTGGATTAACCACTCCACCTGCTGATTATACCCTTGAACCATGTCTCCAACAGTCATGACAAGGTCCGGTTCCAAAAGATTGATCTCATCCACTGCCTCGGCTAGAATCTTGATCCCATCTGAAGGTCCTCCGGTGCGATCACCTATCACGGCAAAGCTAAAGGCAGCATCCTGATTTGGCAGCGTTAACTCCCTGCCCTTTCGATCACTACGGAAACGTTCCTCTCCAGAAGTCGTCGCATGTGGTGCGTTCCCTGGTGTTGCTTGAGCACTCATGGAGTCCAGACCTAACAGGTGGTGGAACGCCACGCTGAGGATCATGCAAAAAATACGGCTGATGATGGTCATGATCCACCCAGCCTAATTGATGAGGTTGTAAAACCAAGAAAACTCATTTTCTGGAACAGGGTGGACCTCTCGTCCATAAGGGATATATCTCGGCAGATCCGGAAGCCAAAGGATCAAAAACAATCCCAGGTTCTTCTCCTTGTATTCCAGTTTACGCCACGTCAAAAAGTACACCACCACCGAATAAAGCGGTTTCATTACCATCACGCAGATGCATCACTGCCATGGATGTTACGCAAGTGAGGAGCTCGCCAAGCGATCAGTATGAAGGCAACCAAGGCTAACAAGGTTCCGAAACCAAACACCGGTCTAAGTGAATTGCCATATACCTCTGCCAGTTTGCCAGCGACCAGATTGGCAAGCATCGGGCCAATTCCTGAACCAAACACGACCAAAAGAGTCTGTGCAGTGGCGCGCACAGATCTTTCGGCAATCATGTTCACCAGGATGCTTACGCCGATGTGAAAGAATACGATCACCATACCAGCAAGTAAGTAACTCAGAGCAAGGATCCAAGGATTCGTAGAGTAATAGTAAATCAGGTGTCTAAGGACCAGGCTGAAGCACCCAATGAGCAACGCGGAAACAAATCCCCATCGACGAATATAATGACGAAGAAAAGGCAACATGGCAATTTCCAGCACGACCCCAATGCATTGGATGGGACCAATCCAGGCTTTGCTTACACCGTTGGCCAGGAGATACGGTGGACCGTAATATACGACATATGAAAATGAGCCAGAAATCAGAAAAAATGCCACCAATAGGGTCACATAATCCCTGTTGTGAAAAAGCAAACGCACGCTTTTCCAATAGTTTGGCTTATTCGGAGACAGGGCTTCATTTTCAATCTTTTTAATTTGGGGAAGAAACAAGGTACACCCAGCGGTAATCAATGCAAATGCCATCCCCAGATACAAAACAAAATGCATGGACGATTCATTCCGTTTCATCAGCCAGGCAAAGATCACGGCAGAAGGAATCATCCATCCAAGGGAGCCAAAAGCCCGCAGGAATCCGAATTGCTCGCGAGGATTAGCCAGATACTGAAAACTGAGTGCGTTGATGAGGGTGAAAGTCGGGTGGTAAAAGGAATAGAACAGCAAAAAACTGATCAGTATGCCACCAAATCCTGTTTGAGTCTGCATGAAGAACAAGGCAAGGCACGTCATGACATTCAGAAAGGTGAAAACCTTCTGAATGGGCACGTAGCGATCTGCAATCATCCCCCACAGGAAAGGAAAAACCAGAAATGTCGACGAGGCTACTGAAAAAATCGTGCCAATGGAGGCAAAGGACAGCCCGTTTTCCTGAAGCCACATGGACATGAACGGCAAAATCGAACCACCCACAGCAAACTGCATGAGCATCACTACAAACAGGGCGCGCGGAACCCTGTTCCAGTCAGTATCATTCATACGATATTATATTGTTTGAATCGGCGCATCAGGAATCGCATCCAGGAAGCACTGACCATAGCGCTTGAGAAGCACCCTGTTGTCCAGCACGGCAACGATACCTTGATCGGTCT
>JAAZXX010000345.1 GCA_014239995.1 Verrucomicrobiia bacterium | reverse complement strand
GGCTTGAAGTCAGGGGAGGAGGTCCTGCTACTGGCTGAGAAGAATCAATGGCATCAAATCCGGAGAGGAAATGGGGAACTGGGTTGGCTTGCCAGTTCCGAGCTCCGCTCCATCCCCAAGCACTGAAACTTAGCATCATGGGATTATCAGATCTCATTTCAAAAACACCCAACCTTGAAATACTGAGACGTTCCTTGGAGCGTCAACGGGTCGGTCACGCCTACCTGTTCACCGGGAGAGACAGAACCGCCATGGTATCGGCTTCCCGCACCTTCGCCAAAGCACTGAATTGCATTGAACACAAAAGCAAGGATGCTGAAGCGGATTGTTGCAATCAATGCCACAGTTGTGAACGTATCCAGGCGGACAGACACAGCGATGTGCACTGGGTTCGCCCGGAGTCAAAAACGCGCGTCATCAAAATCCAGGAGATTCGTCAACTCACGGCCCGTCTGCAGTTAAAATCAAACGACGCCCGCTGCAAAGTGGGCATCATCGTGGATGCAGATCGGATGCCACCGCAGTCTGCCAACGCCTTTTTAAAGACCCTTGAGGAGCCTCCTTCCAATTCCCTGATGATCCTGCTCTCGACACAACCCGATCAATTGCTGGATACCATTCAAAGCCGCTGCCTGCACCTTCATTTTCACAGCGATGAGGCTTCTGTCATGCGACGGGAACACCAAGCCTGGCTTGAGACTTTTGCACAACAAGCAAGCGTTTCAGATACTGGAATGCTTGGCCGTTATAAAGTGATGGACATTCTTTTGACACAACTAGCTCAAGCTAGACAATCCATTGAAGAGGATCTCAAGGCAAGATCCATCGAGGCATTCCCAAAAGAAGCCGATCCGGAAATAATGAAGAAAAGGGACGATGAACTAAAGGCCTCCATCGAGTCCGAATACCGACGCCAACGCGGAGCCATCCTAACCTCGCTCGAATGGTGGTTCCGGGATACCTGGCTGATTGCCATGAACGCTGAGGCCCGTTTTTTAACCTTCCCAGACCTTCAAAAAAACAGCCACCAACTGGCTGACAGGCTCGACGCTCAGTATCTTCGCGCCAACATTCAAGTGATCGAAACACTCCAGAGAGTGCTCAATACCAATGCTCAGGAAGCACTGGCTCTTGAGGTAAACCTTCTGAAACTGCACCTTTAAACCTTATCCAAGCACATGCCAGATTCCGCCAAAAATCCGGGACGCAGTCAAACAGGTTCCGGTGCCACCGGGACCCGAGCGAAACCTCACCGGAGTAGGGACCCAAGGGTTGATATCCTTAAAAAATGGCGTATCAGCCTGTTTGCCTGGATCTCCGGGCTACTGGCCTTGATGGGGCTCCTCAAATTTGGCACCCCCATCATACTTCAGGATCAGATCCAAGCTCCAGGGAGTCCGATCGAGTGGCTTTTTTTCCCATGGCCCATTCAAGTTGCCTACCTTGGCCTGTGCGTATGGGGCATCAGCGCAGTACGAGCCCTGCCGTTCCGGGCACGTGTTCGCTGCAAGTGGCTGTGGCTGCCACTTGGCTGGTTGGCCTGGCAGTTCCTTTCCGCACTTTTCAGTATAGACAAACACCTGACCCAGATTGTTCTGCCCCATTTTTTCGTCAACGTCGGGATGTTTTACGCGGGGGTTTTTCTCCTTTCCAGGCAAGGAAAACTCAGAGGATGGGCAGAACTGACTGGCTTTGGACTGATGCTGACCCTGTGGACAGGAACGGAGCAAAGGATGGGAGGTCTCGAGGCAACAAGGCAGGCTATCCCAGACGCACCCTACTTTGAGACGGGTCTGACCTGGAATAAGGTCTACCCCGAAGCATTCCTGCACCGTGCTCTCAGCGACCGCTCCTGGCTTGAAAAAATGAGGACGCAATCAGACCTGCGCACTGAAACAGCCAAATCCCATGGATTAGCGCACTTGACCGTAAGCGATCCCAAGGGGGAATCACCCATGGAACGGGATCTGGCTTTTCTGGAAAAAATTGGAAAAAATCGTATTTTCGGCACCTTCGGAGGGTATCCGAACGCCTTGGCCGCGGCTATCCTGCTGCTGCTTCCCCTGACCCTGGTAACTCTGTGGAGAAGCAGCAGACGCCTTCAGTTACCCTCACGCATTTTGATCATGACATGTATGCTCACATGGGCCATGGCATGTCTCTACTGGTCCGGTTCAAAAGGTGGATGGCTCGTGGGCATGGCTGTTTTATGCCTGTTTTTTCTTCTGGCACGGGTTTCATGGAAGGCCAGGGTCGGCCTGATTACTCTCATGTTGGTTTTGGGAAGCATTGCCTTTGGATGGAAGTATCAGGATTATTTCAGGAAAGGTGCCACAAGTGTAAGTGCTCGTTTCGAATACTGGAAGGCAGGATGGGCCACCAGCATGGATCACCCTTTACTGGGCAGTGGTCCCGGCACCTTCATGCGATCCTTCGGCCTGAGGAAACCAAGCGATGCCGAGATGACCCGCCTCACGCATAATGACTATCTTCAACAGGCATCTGATTCAGGCTGGCCATCGGCTGTGGCTTATGCAGTGTGGATCCTTGGATCCTTACTTCGCATGCGGCCCAGAACTTGGGATCAGGATGCTGTTTATGTCGCGGTGTGGCTTGGCCTGATCGCCATGGCGCTCCAAAACACCATTGAGTTTGGCCTCTACATACCCGCCCTTTCCTGGCCGTTTTTCATTCTGCTTGGCTGGCTATGGGGTCAAAACCTCCAGTCCATGCCAACTCCAGCAGGGGCGCCTGCACCAAGAAATGTACGGCATTGATCCTTCAGGAGGTTACAGTGGAATCCTGCGCCGTCACAGGGGATCAACAGGAGAAAGAAGATCACCTGCAATTCCAGAAGATCACCAAAACAACAAACCTCACCGCATCTGCCATTGATATGCCTGCAAGGTGTGGGGCTCTCAGACCGCCTCCCAGGTTCATGTCAAAAATTGATAAGTGCTTGGGATTGCCTTGATGCGGAATACGCGCTAGCTTACGCTACTTGTTAATCATCATGAAGTATATTGCCATCACGTTGATATGTATGTTGCCGTGGATCGCAACGGCACAGAATGGGGATAAGGCAGGGGAAACCCAAGCGCCACTGCCGGCACATTTACAACTGCCTCCATCTCCTCCTCTGGGACCGCAAGATGCACTCGACTCATTTAAATTACCACCTGAGTTCAAGATCGAACTCGTGGCCTCAGAACCATTGATCGGAGATCCGGTCGCCATGCAATTTGATCCGGAGGGACGCATCTGGGTCGTGGAAATGCGTGGTTACATGCCCAACATCGAGGGCACCCATGAAACAGAACCCGTGGGCCGCATCGTGGTGCTTGAGGATACGGACAATGACGGGCAAATGGATAAATCCACCGTCTTTCTTGATCAGCTCGTCATGCCCAGAGCCTTGTCGCTCATCAACGGCGGAGTGGTCATCGCCGAACCTCCCAGGCTCTGGTTCTGCAAGGATCTTGACGGGGATTTGAAATGCGATCGGCAGGTAGAAATCGCAAGCGATTATGCCACTCAAAACGACCCCAAACACGGTTTGCGATCAAATCCTGAGCACGCCTCAAACGGCTTGATGTGGGGCATGGACAACTGGATATACAGTGCCAAACACACGGTTCAGTTTCGCTATGAATGGGGGCAATGGAAACGTGCGGAGACACATTCACGCGGGCAATGGGGGATCACCCAGGATAACTTCGGTCGCATTTTCTATAATTCGAACAGCGATCAGCTGCGGGGCGACCTCGTACCGGCAGCCTACCTTCGACGTAACAAACATTACCGTGGGGCCGCTGGTGCGAGCGTACGACTGGCCAGGGACCAGACGGTATGGCCTTCCAGGATTAATCCGGGTGTCAACCGCGGTTACCGCAAACAGACACTGCGTGAGGATGGAACGCTCGCACGCTATACCGGAGCGTGTGGACCGGTCATCTACCGTGGTAACCAGTTCCCGTCTGAATTCGTAGGAAATGCCTTCATCTGCGAGCCCACGGGAAATTTTGTAAGGCGTAATATCCTCACGGAGTCCGCTGGTATTCTGGAGGCTTCAAATGCGTATGCCCAGATGGAGTTTCTCACGTCTTCAGACGAGCGATTCCGGCCCGTCAACGCCTACAACGGTCCTGATGGGGCACTCTACCTTGTCGATTTTTACCGTGGCCTCATTCAGCATCGTCTTTACCTCACCTCATTTCTGCGCAAGCAGATTGAAGACCGCGGTCTGTATGAGCCCATCGGGCTGGGGCGCATTTATCGGGTTGTTTACAAGGGCAAGGACATCCAGCCTGGCCCAAAAATGGCGCAGATGTCCTCGAACCAACTAGTAGAGCAACTCAGCAATTCCAATGGCTGGCATCGCAGCACGGCGCAGCGCCTGTTGGTTGAGCGAAACGATCCGGCAACCATGAGTCAACTCCAACTGATGGCCTCTTCTGGACGGAAGCCACTGGCCAGACTCCATGCCTTGTGGACACTGGACGGTATGGGAGGAGCCCCTTGGCCCGTGATACGGGATGCCCTGACAGCTTCACACCCCAAGGTTAGATCTGCTGCACTTCGCCTCTCCGAACCTTATTTGAATTCCTCCATGGGTCCGCTCGTGCTCGAGACCATCCTGAGCCACCAGTTCGACCTCCCAGAGGTTCAGATGCAGCTCGCCCTGACCTTGGGAATGTCGGATGCACCGGAGGCCTTGACGAGCCTGGCCTCGATTCTTACCCGCCATGTCGACCACCCCTACATACGCAGTGCGGTTTTTTCCGGTATCCAGGGAAAAGAATCCCGCCTCCTGAACACCATCCTCAAGG
>JAAZXX010000344.1:2845-4856 GCA_014239995.1 Verrucomicrobiia bacterium | reverse complement strand
CCCGCATCTGGCACTGGATCATCTCCAGCACACGATGACCGTGAATATCCAGACACTCGGGATCGTGACCCTGAATCGAATGGATGTATTGATTGTCATGCAAATACTGATAGAGATGCCGTAGATGAGCTTGCACAAGCACATTTTCCGCGGTGACAAGTTGACCATGCTCAGGATCTCTCCAGGGATGTATATAAAGCTTGAGCTCATGTTTAAAAAGGCGGCCAAAGGACTCCAAGATACCACCGGAAAGATCAGCGTAGTAACGTTCTTTGAAAAGCTCCAAAAGCGTTGGAATCCCCATGACAAGCCCTGACGGCTCCTGGGTGTAACGAAAGAGATATGTGACAAGCCGATGGAAGGTTCCGTGGTTGGAGATAGCAACGGGATACCCAAGAGCACTGAGACAATCGACACGTTCAAGAAAGTCTGCGCTGTCAATCCCGGAGCAGGCTTCATGCGTGGTGAGATTCTGAAGGGACATTTCCTGAAGGACGACGACTTTTTGACTGTCAATCCCGGTATCCTGAATGAATTGCTCCATAGCGCATCGCAGCATATCCATGGTCAATCGGGTCACAGGTCGAAATGTTCCACGCTGAATAAGAACCGATTTTTTATAAAACAACTCCGAGGGCTCCATGATGGAGCCCTCGGAGTTGAAAATAGCAGCCTTGGCCAGGCCCGTTTCAACCAGCTTGAGGCACATGAGCCGATTGTCAATTTTGTCAAATGATGGACCCGAAAATTCGACTACATCGACCTCCATTCGTCCGATGGGAATGGCGTCTGCAAGGGACTCGATAAGCAAAGAGGCGTCTTGGTGGTAGTGATAGGCGCCATAGATCAGATTGATCCCGAAGATGCCCAGTGTTTCCTGATCCTGGATACTTTCTTCCCCCCAGAGTTGCAGATGAATGATGATTTGTGATGGGGAAGCACCAGGGTGTGTCTGGAACCGAATCCCGAGCCATCCATGGCCATTTCTTTTGCCTGAAAAACTTCGTGTGGTCACAGTGTCTGCGAAAGCGAAAAAACGACTTTCGGAGCCGCGGCTTGTAAGAAGGCGCTCCTGAAGCAACTCATATTCATGATCCAGCATGGTTTCGACCCTGCGGCGACTGACATATTTCCCGCAGACACCATAAATGGAATCGCTGAAAGTCATGTCATAGGCAGAAATGGTTTTCGCAACGGTACCCGAGGCACCTCCTACCCTGAAAAACCAGCGGGCCACCTCCTGACCACCACCAATCTCAGCAAGCGTTCCATACTTGCCTGGATCAAGGTTAATACTCAGGGCTTTTTGATGTGTATTGACCACATCGCGCCTGGGTGATGCCTGATTTATGTGGGTGTTTCCAGTAGGTGACACAGTGAGAAGCACGCTAATCCCAAGGATTGGATTTGCAAACTGAATTTCGCATCCAGGCTTGCACACAGCGAAAGGACACATATTTTTCTCGAACACCGTTGAAAGGATCTCCTCCAAATACCGGTCATCACCATACACCTCAAACGGACCCCCGGTACAGCGGAGCTGCATCTCCGCCGTTCTGTGACAGCTGTCCATAAAATGAGGACCTTGGCCGGGATGAACCCGAAGATCCGGCGCAACTTCGAAGTCTGCGATTTTATTGCCGCGATCACCCAACACATCCCGGACAAGAGTTTCCAACTTGTCCGTTACTATGGCTGGTATTCGAGGAAGATGAGAGGACAGCGGGACAAGCGCGTCGCAGAGGAAGCGGAAGTCACCAGCAACGCGGTGGAGATCATGGATGTTTCTGAACATAAACCCCGCAGGATTCCGTCCCACAAGTGGGGGTGAACTCATCAAGAAAATATGGGAAGCCGACCCCCATACTGTGTCCGCAGTGTTCCCGTGAAATGCGTGTAATCTCCCTTATTGACGATCGGGAGGTGATGGAAAACATGCTGCGTCATCTCGGGCTGTGGGAGGAAGGGGTCCGTGTACATTCCGGAACCGACCCGCCGGGCGAACCCACGG
>JAAZXX010000344.1:0-2835 GCA_014239995.1 Verrucomicrobiia bacterium | reverse complement strand
CTGATGATGACATGAATCCTGTTATCAATGCTGTGCCTCCGCATTGCGTAAAGCACATTCCATCTGTTTAAAAGCCAGACACTCTGGGCCCCATCGAACGATAGTCAAGTCCCTGAAAGGACGTGTCTCACTTGATTTCAAAGGTGTTTATTAGGTCAGAGAAAGCTTATTGAAATCAAGGCCTGGCTTCTCGGGGCTTGGCAGGCTGAGCGCTGGAGGCATCGTGGGCTCCTCTTGGCTATTAAGCTGCACATACCCCACAGTATGACTCACCTTTCCTCGGGCTTCTGGAAGGAACCAAAATCCGAACGGTCGATAAATGACAAATGATAAATCTGGAACAAGTTCGCATTGCGTTCAAGTCGTATCAGGTGGAAAGGCAACGCAACGGGGTTTTCATTTCTCAGATGTCATCTCTCATAAATCAATAGGCCAAGATTCTACCTGGTTTTGGAATAAGGAGCACTGCGCTGCCTCCCTGAAACTCATGCGTTCAGAATAACTGAAGTGACAACAACCCTTGTCGTTCCCTGCTCGTAGAGATGAAAGCGCTGATAAGTGGATCGAACGATTCGTTCAATCCTTAAGCCACGGCGCACGGGCATTCTCGGTGATCTCCGCATCCAGGGCCTCCATCCGTCCGCGGAGTCGCTTCACCATCTCAGGTTTGGCCTGGGCCAGATCGTTCTGTTCACCGATGTCCTTGCTCAGATCGAATAGCAGGATCTCCGGAGACTTCGCAGGTGTCCGATTGGCATTTCTTCGCCCCCGGGGCTGTTTTACCAGCAACTTCCAGCTTCCTTGACGAAGCCCTTCCAGATTACCTTGTGATGTATAATAAACAAACTCTTCGCGGGGAGACTTTTTGATCGTTCCCTTCCAAAGGCCTGACGCGTCCACACCATCGATCTTGCGATCGACAGGCAATGCCTTTCCCGTCAATGTCGCAATCGTTGGCAAGATGTCAATTGTTCCGTTTAATGCATGGCAAACCGTCCCAGCCGGGATGCCTGGGCCACGGATAACACAAGGCACACGCTGCCCACCTTCAAAGGTGGTCCCCTTCCCCGCACGAAGTGGACCAGCGGACCCGCCATGGTGTTTGAACTGCAACCAAGGACCGTTGTCGGTCGTGTAGATCACATAGGTGTTTTTGGTCAGCTTCAGATCATCAACCGCATCCAGTAGCCGCCCGACTTCGGCGTCAATATGTTAGATCGTATTGATATAGGCATTTTGCGGATTCGGATCACGCACATCGTCAGGCACATAGAGCGGGATGTGAGGCATCGAGTGTGGCAAGTAGACAAAAAAGGGATCTTCTTGGTGCTCTCGGATAAAGTCGATGGCCTTCTGTGTGTACCGCCGTGTCACCGTCCGCTGATCGACGGGTACTTCGATAATTGCTTCGTCTTCATACAAGGGCGTTTTCCATTTCGTGAGACTCGACTCCGGATCCTTCCAAAGGATGTCCATCCCGTCGGCCCCACCCGGAGGTTTGCCCTTGTTGTCCGGGTGATTCATGTCGTTTGAATAGGGAATGCCGAAATAGGTATCGAATCCGTTGGATGTCGGAAGTACCTCCGGATGATGACCGAGATGCCATTTCCCAAAGCAGGCCGTGGCGTAACCCTGCGATTTCAAATGGTCCGCGATGGTATACTCGTCAGGATGAAGCCCCTTGGTGGAGGAAGGGAAAAGCACATGCCGATGCATCCCAACCCGTTTTGGATAACAGGCAGTCATCAGAGCCGCACGTGATGGCGTACAAACCGGCGATGCCACCATGAAACTCGTGAACTTCCGACCCTCCTTGGCAAGCTGATCGATGTTGGGCGTCTTGATTGTTTTTGAGCCAAAGCAACTCAGATCACCGTAGCCCTGATCATCAGCAAAGATGAGGATGAAGTTGGGTTTTGCGGCTTCAGCAGGAAGGGCGCAGAATCCAGCTAGGGCTAGGGCTAGAAGAAGCAACCTGAAACGATCGTTGGAATATAGAGGTATCATGGCATTCTTGGAGCCAAGTGTGCCAACAAAGTTCTAAAAAAGCAACCATGCGAACAGTCAGCCTTGTTAGCCAGGAAAGGAACGTATGGCCCCTGCCCTCTCCCCCTCATTCGACTCAGACGAAGCTTGGGACTACTTGTTTCGAAACGTTTCGCTTACGATGAGGGCCATTATCAGGTCACGAAAACCGTTTCCGGCTTCACGATTTCCAGCAACAATGGAGGCGATTTCCTTGCGCTCAGAATAATTGGGAAAGCGACCAGTCGCGTAGGTCATCAATTTCTCAGCCAGGCATTGAGAGAACTGATCAATGTTACCTACAAGCCAAGCCTTGAAGTCCTCAATGTCGCGGATCTTTGTCCCGTCAGGCAAGGTGGATGAGGCATCGATGGTTTTCTGGATTCCCGGCCATGCGTCACGCCAGCGGCCCACCGGATCAAAGTTCTCCAAAACGAAACCTACGGGATCGATCTTGCGATGACAATAAGCGCAAGAACTCGCCTCGGTATGAGCAGCCAGGAGTTCTCGAGGTGTCCTCCCTCCATCACCGGAGTCCGGAGTGATGGGTGGCACTGCGTTTGGCGGTGGTGGAAGTGGCAAGCCCAAGATATTCTCCAACACCCAAACACCACGCAGCACGGGCTGGGTATCCACTCCATTGGCAGTAGCCATCATCACTGCCGCTTGACCCAACACACCGCCAACTCGCCCCCCGCGCTGCAGAGACACGCGGTGAATCACATTTCCCTTTTTATTGTCGAACCCACTGGAAAGTCCGTAGATATTTTTGGCCACCCGGGCAGAAGTCCAAGTGAAATCGGGATCGAT
>JAAZXX010000343.1:2869-4858 GCA_014239995.1 Verrucomicrobiia bacterium | reverse complement strand
TTGGTGCCGTTGCGCAGGAGGTAGGTATCGACGCCAAAGTTCTCGGCAAAGTCGGGAGTTGCCAGGAAGAGGGCGTAACCAATGGCCTCGATCAAGGTGGATTTACCGTGGCCGTTGCGCCCGGCAATCCGGTTCACGCCCGGTTCAAACCTGACGGTAACGCCCTCACCGGTTGCTCCTGCGCCATAAGACTTGATATTTTTCAAGCGGACGGAACGAATGATCATGCGCTTCCCTCCGGTTCCTCAGGGACCCCAGGCTGGGCTTCAGCCTTGGCCTGGAGCACCTGCTCGACCAATGGGCTCATGGCAACCTGTTCAGCCAACTGGTCGGTTGACTGTTGATGGAGCACGCCTTCCTTCAACTGATAGAAGAGATCTGCAAATCCCGGACGCGCCTCTTCCAGCCCCCAGAGGTGGGTGTCCTCCAGTAGCCTGCCCAGGGCAGAGCGTTCGAGATCCTCACGTGCCATCCCTTCACCCGTGCTGTCATCCCCGGGGACACCCGTGGTCCCGAGATTGAGCCGAGTGGTGTCCACGGCAACCGCGCGTACGCCCGTTTCCGTGGCGATTTCCCTGGCAGCCAGGTCGGGGTCCAGTGCGATCCGCTTGAGATTGAGTGTGCCGGACAAGCGGAGATCAATGATGGCCTCCGGCACGGGCTTGAGGGGCTTTATCAACTTGCACGCAGCATCGACAAAAGCCTCGACACCCCGCTTGGTCTTGTTGCCGAACGGGGAGCAATCGAGTTCCAGACGATGACAGGGGCGCCGGGGATTGCTCCGTATCATCACAGAGACCAGGGGGGTGGGGAGATTTGGATCCAGCTTCACGACGGCGTAACCGCGTCCCTGGTCCTCCCCTTGAGCGTTGGAACCATAGCGGGCCTCATTCAGGTCGCCATTCTCAGGTGATCCGGGGTTGCAGGCCCAGTTGTCATGTAACATGGGCTTGTGGATGTGTCCCAGTGCGAGGTAGCAGGTTTTTTCACGAAGCGCCTTGAGGTCGTCCCTTGAGAATCCACCCCCTTCACCGACGAAGTAATCCGGCCCGGCATGCAGGAGCATTACGTTGCTTGCATGGCCATCCATGCGTGCCACGATCTGGCGCACCTTGCTGGGTGTGGCGGCGCCCAGGTAGCCGGCCCCCACGAAACGCACCCCGCCAAGCTCGATCCACGCGCCCTCCCGGGTATCCTTGTTCCATGCCTCGAGGATGGCCCCGTCTGGACCAAAACGCGGTTGAAGGAGGATCAACAGGTCTTCCTGTGCCAGGTGATGCACCCAGGTCGGCTGCCCGGAATGCACGAAGGCCTTGTCGTGGTTGCCCTCAATGGCCACCACGGGGATGTTTGCCTGTTTGAGTTGGCGCAGGCTGTCCAACGCCTGGCCAAGGTGACGCGGGTCCACCTGGGGACGGTCAAACAGATCACCGGCCAGCAGGAACACGTCCGCCTTGTCCTCGACCGCGGCAGTCACAATGTGCTTGAACGCCACTGCGAAATCTTCATCAGGTAATCGCCCATCGAGGCGACGGCGTCCAAGGTGGATATCTGCGGCGTGATAGATCTTCATGAGTGCGTTTCCTGGTCCATGGATATGCGGTCCTGCCGCGTGCCAGTAGTGCAGGAAAGTCCCGGCACGACAATCAAAAAAGCCACGAAAAAAGCTCATTGGAAACCTTGTAAACCGTGGGACTCAAGGATCTCCTGCGTCGCCTTAATGTTGACGCAGGATCCTCCCTGGCGTAAGACCCTTGAAGACCATGAAATCCAAAATAAGCCGACGGGCATTTGCCAAGACCACCGCCGCAGCCTTTACCATTCTCAAGGCAGGCTCGGCCCTGACCTATGCGGCCAACGAAAAACTCAGCATCGCCTCCATTGGTGCCGGTGGGCAGGCCGGTGGGGACATCAGGTCCCTTTCCTCCGAGAATATTGTAGGACTGTGCGATGTTGACTGGAAGCGGGCAAACGGTAGCTTCAAGCGCT
>JAAZXX010000343.1:0-2859 GCA_014239995.1 Verrucomicrobiia bacterium | reverse complement strand
CTTTCCCAAGGCCAAACGCTACAAGGATTACCGGGTCATGCTCGATCGCATGGAAAAGGAAGTGGACGCCGTCATTGTTGCCACCCCGGATCACCATCATTATCATGCATCACTCAACGCCCTGAAACGAGGGAAGCATGTTTATTGTGAAAAACCACTGACTCATTCCGTCTGGGAAGCCCGGGAGTTGACCCAGGTGGCGCGGGCCATGAAAGTCTCCACGCAGATGGGCAACCAGGCACAGGCGTCGAATGAAACCCGCCGTGTGCAGGAATTTATTTTAGATGATGCCATTGGCCCCGTTCGCAAAGTTCGCGTTTGGACTGATCGCCCTTCACGTGGTCTCTTCGATGAATACTGGCCCCAGGGCGTCACGCGTCCGGGGGAGACCCCTCCGGTTCCCGATACCCTGGACTGGAATCTATGGCTGGGGCCGGCACCCGAACGCCCTTATCACCCCGCGTATCTGCCCACCAAATGGCGTGGCTGGCGCGACTTCGGGACAGGTGCGCTCGGGGACATTGCCTGCCATTACTTCGACCCCGTCTTTCGAGCCCTGAAATTGCAGGCCCCCAGTTCCATCGAGGCTTCCTCCACACGGGTGAACAAGGAAACCTATCCGCTTGGATCCATGATCACCTACAATTTTCCTGCGCGTCCCGCCATGCCTCCGCTGGAGCTGGTCTGGTATGACGGTGGTTTGCGGCCCCCAAGGTTCGAGGAGTTGAAAGACAATGACGTGATGGGGGACAACGGCCTCCTGCTGATCGGGGAGCGTGGCGTCCTGTTTTCCGACTGGCGGCGCTGGCGGATTTTCCCGGATGAACTGGCCAGGGAGTATGGGGAACCCCCGAAGACCCTGGCCCTTTCGCCAGGTCATCATCAGGAGTTTATCGATGCCTGCAAGGGAGGACCACCGGCCGGATCCAACTTTGACTGGGCGGGGCCCTTGACGGAGTCCGTGTTGCTAGGAAACATTCCCCTGCGTGTTGAGCTGAGGGAGGAACTCACCAAGGTCAAATTACGATGGGACACCGAATCCTTTCACTTTCCAAATCATCCCGGGGCGAATGCCTTTCTGCGTCGTCCCTATCGCAGCGGATGGTAGGGGGATTGCCTTGGCATCGTGACGAGGGTTGCAACCCCATGCCCCCCCTTTTCAGGGGCCGTATGCTGACGGAGATTGGCCATTGAAAGCAGAGAGGCATGACAAACCGTATGAAAACTCAAATGAAAACCCTCGTGGCTGTGATCCTCGGGGTGCCGTTCATATTCATCGGCGTCGAGCATTTTCTCAGGCCTGAACTATTTGACGTGATTGTGCCAGCTTACCTGGGATTCCCGCGTTTCTGGACCCTGGCCAGTGGTGTCGTGGAGGTGCTTCTTGGGATCGGCATCATCTTGCCGCCCTGGCGACGGTGGGCCGCCCGTTTTTTGGCGATGTTCCTGGTGTGTGTTTACCTGGCAAACCTGAACATGTGGCTCAACGACATCCCGTTCAATGGCATGTTACTCAGCCAGAAAGCCCATGTGATCAGGCTCATGGTACAGTTGGTGTTGATCAGCGTGGTGCTGTGGCTTGCCGAGTGGACAGGGCGAACAGCCCGCAAGGCCACTGAAACGGGCCATGAAGATTGATTACCTCAGGATCACGCCAGCTTCAGGAGATCAGACCCTGTATTTCCCTCCCGATGTCTGCGCGCGCACGATCCTGGCAAAACCCTGAGCTCGGCTGCAGGATGATCCAGCGGACATCGTCTGGAATCGATCTCACCACCATTGCCATTCAGGATCCGGTGCAGGACTGAAAATCCAGCCAGCGGCTTCATTGGGAAACCGGACAAAGTCCACATGTCCGTCTCCAAACAGGAGATTACTTCGATACTGGCCACGGATGTTATGCCACAGGTGTTTGAGATCGTCACTTGTGCGGTTGGGATGCCAGTTCCAATCACCCTGGATGATCTTGTTCACGGCGCTTCTCGCAATCTCACTGGTTTTAATGGATCTCACCTCTTTACTATCCTTGATGCCGCACACCATTTTTACCCTGAACTGTGAGATGGAAAATTGAGGGAAATAGCTGTTGCCATAGGCGTTGAAGCTGTTTTTGACATCATGTATGCTGTCGCCCTTGTCCGAAGGGCATGAGAACACATTTTCACCGGGCGCATACACGTTGAGAGGGCGATCTTCCGGTGGCGTGTTTGCCCCGTGAATCCCCGGCCTTGCAGGCCAGTGCCCCAGTTTGCCCCCGGCCGTTGCCCAGCTGATCAATGCGGGATAATAGTCCGCGTGATCGTCGGCATACATCATGTAAGCCAGTCCTATTTGTCTTTGATTACTGATGCACTTGATGTTCTGGGCTTTTGATTTTGCACGAGACAGGGCGGGAAGCAGCATGCCAGCGAGAATGGCGATGATCGCAATCACCACCAATAATTCAATGAGCGTAAAGCCTGGAGAATGATGATCAGGGTGATGTGGTTTCATGATGCCCCTTCACTATCAATATCGAGGCACCCTGTCACAAGTCTCAAATGACAGATTAACAAGCAACGCCTCGTGGTCATCGATTGCAGTCAGAAAGAGGGACGCTTGACTCCTAAATCTTCATTCGGCAGCATTTCCCCATGGAATGACTATCAACTTTAAACTCCGGAACAAGGTCCCGGAGGGTTCGAGAACGATTTCCAGTTAGCAAAACAATGAAAATCAGGAGAACTTTTAAAGCATTCATTTTCCTTTTACCTCTGTGTCTGGGTTCCATCTTTTCTTCGGATGCCTTGCTTGCTGCTGAAGGGCAGGAGCCTGTAGATGTTGACCTCCTTGATTTTGAGGTTTGGCAGAGAGAGAGCG
>JAAZXX010000342.1 GCA_014239995.1 Verrucomicrobiia bacterium | reverse complement strand
TTCTTGGAACCTGTTGAATGGTGACTGATGGCGAGGATGAACAGGGAGCAGTCGCGAATGGCTTCAACGATTTCCTTGGTCCAGATGGTGGCGCCGTGGATGTCGGTTTCATCCATCCAGACCTTGATCCCCTGTGCGCGAAGATACTCAACCAACCTGACCACCTGGTGCTGGTCCTCGCGGGAATAACTGATGAAAACGTCCGTCTTCACTTGGGATTATTTGCCTTTCCGTATTTTGGTTACAAAGGCTTTATACTTGGGATGATCCCAGTAATCCCTCACGAAGAGATTCATTTCAAAACCGAATGGCAGCGTGCTGTCCTCGTAAGCCTTCTCGGCAAGTTGCATGAATGCCTCGAATCCGAGTTTACTGATCAACCTGCCCTCAAGCGTTGTCTTGTTGATGGAAGCTTCATATTTTTCAGATAAATCGTGGTATGCATCTGATTTCTTTGAATCAGTATCCTGATAGTGGTGAATGAGGATCGAGTAGACCAAATCGTTTTTGTTGGGTAATTCCTCAATTTCGTTGATCAGGGCCGCTATTTCTTTTTCCCTCTGTCCTGTCTGAAGGTGGATCATGTAGAGGAAGATCCAATTGTCGAAAAAGTTAGGATTAATATTCAGGGTTTTCTTGGCATATGTTTCTGCCTGTTCCAGGTTTCCTGATAAAAGACTGTTCATGCATAAGTTGGCATTGATTACGAAGTGATTTGGGTCCAGTTCCAGTCCTTTCATCAAGGATTCATATGCCTCTTCATGTTTACCTTGTGTTTGGAGATTGAGACCCAGCCATTGATGTGCCTGGGCAATCTTCGGATTCAATTTGATGGCTTTTCGGTAGTTTTTCTCCGAATCCTTGAGCTTCCATTCATACGCAAACTGAATCCAGCCAAGAGAGATATACGCTTCCGCCAAGTCGGGATTGCGCGTGATGGCGTCCAGTACACTCAAACGCGCTTTTGGGTAACCTTCACCGTAATCGAGAAATCCGTATTGGCAGAGCATACTGTAGGCATCTGCGATTCCGGTGTATGCCAGTGCAAATGCATCATCCAACGCGATCGCCTCTTTGAACAAGGTGATGCTGCGCTTCATGCCGGTCTGTGATCGTTTCATCCACAGGGCCCTGCCCTGTGTGTAGAGCTTGAAGGCCTGCACATTGTCGGTGTGCCTTGATTTGATGTTGGCCGATATTCTGGACCCCAGTTGGATGTCCAGTGAACGCGCCAGCCTGGAGGCGATTTGACCTTTGCCATCAAAGATGCTGTCCGGTGTGGATTCAATGGATTCACTCCATACCGTGGAAAGATTCCTGGCATTAATGAAGTCCAGGCTGAGCGAGGTTTTGCCGCTGGTGACCGTGATGGAACCGTCGAGAATGTAATCGACATTCAGGTTGGAATTTATCTTGGAGATATCCCGGTTGGTACCCCGATAGGTGTTCACCGAAAGCCCGGCAATGATGGTGATGCCATCAATTTTGTTGAGAGCGGTCTTGAGTTCGTTGTCCATGCCGCCCCCGACCCATTTGTCCTCCTCCTTCGCCGCATTCACCTCAAAGGGCAGGAGCGCGATGCGATGAGAACCATCCGATGCCTGTGGGGCTCCTTGATTTACCCGTGGGTTTGAAGGTGAACCCAGGGGGGATGTTTCTCGGTCGCCTTTGCTCAGAAAGAACCCGGCAACACCCAGGATCAACAGACCGGCGGCAGCCATCGCGATCAACTTGCCGTTGTTTTTCCTGGCAATGGGTGGAGGCATGTGTCCCTGGCCAGTTCCATGCGAAGGACCGGGAGATGGTGTTGCCTGGGGGGCCTCATGTGCCTGTCCAAGGCCGAGTCGGCGAATGGTCTGGTGAACAAACTCGTGGGCCTTGGTTTTGTCGAGCGTATAGAGCGCGATGTTCTGGATCCCAGCCAGCTGGTATTCCATTGTTCCAGGGATTTCGCACTGCTCGAGGTAAATGGGAAGAATGATTTTCTCGCGTTCACTGGCCAGGGCGAGTTCCTTGACGACGTTCTTGGAGCCTGTCGAATGACGACTGATGGCGAGTATGAAAAGGGAGCAGGCGCGAATGGCTTCAACGATTTCCTTGGTCCAGAGGGTGGCACCGTGGATGTCGGATTCATCCATCCAGACGGTGAGGCCTTGGCCACGCAAGTAATCAACCAATTTGATGACTTCCTTTTGGTTCTCTCTCGAGTAACTGATAAAAACATCCTGGCTCACGTAGGTCTGCAATTGGAGCAATTCAGTTATGCCCTGTCAATGCGCAAAACAGGGCGTGTATGCCTGCGATTGCAGGTGCTGAGGGAGGGGCGATCTCATGTTTTGTGGGTGTTTCGGTTGCTGGTCCCTTTGCGACATCCTTCCGAGCCTTGCTTTTCATTTTCATGGTGTTGATTTCCTCAAGAAGGAATTGTGTGCTAATTTCATGTTCTCGGAATAGTATCATGAATGAATCCATCTTGTGTGTTGCACAAGGTCAACAAGGAGAAAGAAAAAGCATGGAAATAACCATTGAAAACCTGCGCATCCTGCTGGGGTGGTCGGCTGTCGTGAACATGGGCATCCTCATCGCGTGGTGGCTCGCCTTTGTGTTTGCCCGGGAGATGATATTCAAAATGCACACGCGGTGGTTCAAGATATCTGAGGAGCGTTTCAACGAAATGCACTACACCATGATGGGATATTATAAACTGGCGGTGATTCTCCTTACCGTGGTGCCTTATCTGGTCTTGAGGATGGCGGACTTTAATTAATGGATTAAGGTTTGATTTTCCTGCTGATGGAGGTGCTCGATACTCGCCTCATGTCGCCTTGCAAACAGGGATATGTTGACCACGCAGCCCAGGCAGCACATCACCATATCCCATTGTGCGTCCCAGATATCTCCCTGGCTGCCGAGGTAGGCATTGGCGCCATCGCCGAACGCCTTGGCTGCCCCGAATTCCAGGATCTCAAACAAAGCCGTGAAAGCCATCATCAATGCGAAAACCATGAACTCCCTCCAGGCCCGTCTTGGAACCACCTGGTTTTGAATCAGGATTTCTCGAGCCAGCATGGCCGGGAAGAAGCCCTGCGCAAAATGTCCGATCCGGTCATAGTGGTTCCGGTCAAACTGGAACCACTCCTGGATCCAGTTGCCCAGTGGAACCTTCTCATAGGTATACCAGCCACCATAGATCAGGATCAGGGCATGCAGAAAGAGGGACATCCCTAAAAACCAGGTGATGGCACCGTTTTTATGGTGATAAACACCCAGAATCAGCATGCCCACTCCCACCCAGGAAACTTCAAGGGCCCAGGTGAAATGATCCTCGGGATGAAGACCCGAGGCAATGAGCAGCACACCGACCAGTGTAAACAGGACCTTGGGGATGGCTTTTCTCATGCTGGACATATTGAGAAGGATGGCTCGCGTGCACAAGGCCGAAAATGGGGCCTTGTCCCGTGGGCCAGAGGGCTTTGCATGGAACGGTGGTTTCGATGTCTGTCCGGCGATGGTAAGCAACCGGATCATGCCCCAAGGTTCACGGCCGATCCAGAGCCCGCTGATTTTTTCAGGAGAATGGCATGCTCGATCTTGCCATCAAAGGCATCGTCGTGGGAGACGAGCAGGAGTTGCTCGAGATGGGCTGCCGATTGCATGGCAATGATGGCATCCGCCAGCTTCTGGCGGCTGTCGGCATCCACCCCGTAGGTGGGTTCATCGAAGATACAGAAGCGCAGGCCTCCAAATTCCTCGATCATGGCCAGGGTCAAGGCCAGGGCGAGCTTGGTTTGTTCCCCCCCGGACAGCATGGCGAAACGCCGATCGTCCGGAACGATCCGGACACTGTATTGCTTTGCCTCCCATTCCAGGTCGATTGGGTCCGGGTTGATCTGGTTGAAGACGGTTTTTGCACGCCCAGCAATGCGGTTGCAGAGATGCTGGGCCACCGCAGGGGCGGCATTTTGAAGCACCTTGCGGGCGAGGTCGGTGATCTCGATGGAGGTCTCCAGGCGGTCCATTTGAGCCTTGATTCCGTCCAATTCAAGGCAGGCCTGCTCCCATGCCTTGAAGCGTTGCTCTTCCTCTTCTTTCGCCTTCCTGGCATGAACGAGATTGTTGTCCATGGTCGCCACGGCATCCCTTCTGGACTCGTAATGGGCGATGGCCTTGTCCAGGGCCTCCTGGTCAAAAGCCTTGTCGGCCTCGGTCCATTGCCGCGTTTCATCTTTCAACCTCAGGTCCGCTTCCTCGAGCTTGGATGCAGCGCTGGCAAGTGCCTGTTTGCGTTCCTCCAGGGAAGCCGCACATTCCCTGGATTGAAGATGTTTTTCGTGGGCTTCACGATGGGTTTCAAGCCCTTCGCGCTGTGCCTTGAGGGAATCCTCCAGCGAGGCATGGGGTTTGAGTTGATGATCGTATTCCGTGACTTTTTTTTGCGATGCCGCTGCTTCCCCGGTCATCTTCCCGGCTTCGCCTCGTTTGGCTTGAGCCTCCTCCGACAGGCGCCTGGTTTCGGTGGCGAGTTCCTCATTACGCTGTTTCAGTTGTTCGAGGCTTTGTTCCTCACGCGCCCTTTCCGTCCGCGCTTTCACCTGGTGCGCATTGCGTTCCTTCATGACCTGCTCAAGTGCGTGCCACCAGGACTGGGCCTTGTTGACAAACGCGTTGACTGCTGCGGCGATGTCATCCACATCTTCCGGCTTGAAAACCTCAGGGACGGGTGGGGGAACCGGCAGCTCATGGATCCGTTCATCCCAGGCACGCAGATTGGCCGCCCCATCGCGAATCCTTTTCGGCAGGAGCGTATCAAGTTCTCTCATGATGTCCCTGCCTCCGGATTCCAGGGATTCCTGTCTTGGTCGCAAC
>JAAZXX010000341.1 GCA_014239995.1 Verrucomicrobiia bacterium | reverse complement strand
TTTGGGAAGAGGTTCTCCCAGCAATGTCTCCGCAATCCAGTTGCCTCGTAGAATGGGGCTGGTGCGTGAGGCTCCCGCATGTTTCGAAAGCGTTGCCGCGAAGCCAAGGACACCTCCTCGCCCATAAAGCTGGATACCCTCTGTTTTGTGCCAACCGTCCTCGACAGGTGGTGGTATGTCATAATGTCGGGCGAGTGCCTTGTTTAAAAAGGTATGGTCTGCTTGCCAAATATCGAGCAATGAGCCATCGCTTCGGAACAAATGAGTGAAAAAGCGGAGCACTTCTTCCAGCATATCCCCCCTCAGTGATTCGAATGAGGGGTACTTCCGTTGGTTCTTTTCGTCGAATGATTCAAAATCATAAAGATGCAACCAGGCTGTGGCAAATTCCCTTGAAAGCCGACGCACCCTTGGATCCAGAAGCATGCGGCGTGTTTGCTCCTGAAGTACCTCGGTTTGCGACAAGTCGCCTGCCCTTGCTCTGGCCAGAAGAGTTTGATCAGGTCCAGAGGACCAGAGGAAATAACTGAGTCTGGAGGCCAGTTCCCAGTCATTAACCTTTTCCGGTTTGGATCCTGAAGGAGCTTCTTCCAGGTGATAAAGAAAGTGAGGGGAAACAATAACACGTGTCAGGACGGCCTGGATGGCTTCCTCGTGCTTTAGTTCCCGGGTGCGTAATACATTGTAAAGTTTGTGGAATGCCTGTGTTTCAGTTTCCCGGAGGGGGCGGCGATAGGCTTTTTCTGCAAATACGAGCAGGGCGTCCATGTGCCGGGTCTGTGATTGTTCGAGTAGTTCCCTGAATGCTGATGCGCGTTTCAGGATAGGACCTTTAAGGGGTTCGAAGACTGAGGGGTCTGCGTCCTGGGTGGCATATTGCCACAATTGCTCATAGGCATCGACCTGCGTGAGGGCATCCCGGCTGATGAAGTGAAGTTCCTCCCAGAGTCGATCCAGGCGTTCACATTCATCCCTGTTCAGCATCAGGTTTTTCAGGTGCGCATCCTCCCGGTAATAAAGGGTCAAGGTGACTACTTCGTCGACAGGAACAATTTTTGTATAGCACAACGCCGAAGGGAAGAGCTCTCGGAAATCATTGAAGTGGTCTTGCATGCGTCCATAGGTGTGGCTCCCTGGGTTTGCAATGATCGAGGGGAGGTGTTGTGTTTCATCGTCCATTTCAAATCGTTTTGCCAGGGAGGAGGGAGTGACAAGGGGCGTTGAAACCGGCATGGAGGGTTGAGCTGAGACGCTCAATTGCAGGGAGTCTCCCTTCATTCCGGTGTCATGAATTCTGCCGGTGACCCGCCACTCAGCGTCCTTCATCCATTCAAAATCCGCTTCCATGACGATTCTCGAGGGTACCGTCGCGACCAGATTATCTGAGTCATGCATGAAATGCATATCCTGGGTAATTGGAGGGTTCGTTTTTCCATCCTGTCCTTCGTCGGTCAACAGGGTGATTCGAACCATTGAGTTCTCCGCGTGTTGCTCCAGTTTATCCAGGGTGTGGATTTGATCTGGCAGGTGGGATAGCAGCGGACTGGTGAAATGGGTGAGGGTGGTCTGAAGTTTTTTGTCGGCGGGATGCATGGGGTCGATGCGCATTTCCAGGAGATCCTGGATCGAATGAGCCAGCTTATCGCGCTCCTCCCTATCCCGACTCTTGATCCACTGGTCCAGCATGGAACCATCCGGAATGTGTTGGATTGCCTCCGGGGTATGGAGGGGTGCCTCAAAAAAATGCCAAACCCCCTGATTGCCCGCAGCGTCTGGGTGTGGGTTGTCCGCGAGGATGTTGTTTGCGATATCGCGCCTCAGGTTCCATACGTGAGTGGGATCGTCGTGATTTGTCAGCGTCAAGTCGATATCCGTGAGGTCACAGGCATGGTTCCGATGATCAGGGCCGATGCGCAGAGTGATGAAATCACCTTTCTTGATTGAGATCATTTCATTAACTGTGAACGGCACTCCTTGGCTGCCATCTGAGTGGCCTCGGCTCAGGAATCTCTGTTGGTGACCTCGCTGCCAGGCCACAGACCAGGTGGTTCCGTTTCCACATTCGGGATGGGCATCCAAGATTCGACCGCTTATGTCCAAGCGTCCGTTGATAGGACTTTTCCATCCAACACCAACCTGGAGCATTGGACTGGGATGTACCGCTACAGCACCTGGTGGCATGTTGCCCGGAATACGAACATGGGTATTTGAGGCGTTTGCTAGAATGGATGGGGTATCCTGGCTACCCCATCCCTGGATGAATGCATAGCCGGAGGTGGAAGGTATTTTCTGGGTGAACAGATGGTCTCCGGGTTCAACGCTTTCTTCACGTCCAATGAATCTGAGCCAGGCCTTGAGGATTTGAGGTTCTATAGCCTGTCCTGCCGTTAAGTCCGCTGAGTCCATGTTTGAATGTGCCTCCCATGATGCCGAGTTTATGCGTTTCAGGCATGCGGCTGTTTTTCCCAGTAACAGGGCAAGTTGCAGGTTTCGATTTTTGGTAAAAGAGGCCAGCTTGGAAATGGGGATTTCTGGCAGGTTAGGGAATGCCAGGCGTGGTTGCTCCCACAAGACCTTACTTTCTGTTTCCCCCTCAAGCATCTTCACAGCCCCCAGGTAAAGCGGTTTCGGTTTACCGTTTGCATCCAAGGTTACCGGGACGCGAAAGTCCTGTCGAGTGTGAATGGGTTCAACTGGTTCCATCCATGATTTAGGGCCGTTTAACTTGCCGATATGCCCCACTTGATTGAATTTCCAAAGAGAGGCCTGCCATCCAATGACGTTGCGTATCAGTGCATCGATATCCTTCCGATTTGGTTTGGCCTCCTGAAACAGGTGACGCAATGCTGCATGAAGGGGGGAGCGATCACGGGCGTGAAGCATGTCCCAAAGTTTTGCAAGGTATCGTGAACTCAGACCCTCACGTTCGGCTTGGCGCGTAAACGCCTTGGTCAGTTCCGGCTTGGATGGGTTGGGTGGCAATGTTTCACGTATGGCAAGAAGGCTGCTCCAGTAGGCCCGCAGAGGAAGTCTCCCTCCCTGATTGGTATGAAAGACAATCCCCTGCAGATTGACCTCATGGGCACCTCCTTCCTCAGTATATTTCGCATACAGGGTCCGAATGTTCGCAAGGATTTCATCGGTCCTGTCACGCGGCGTGATATTTTCCGAGAAACGTATTCCATCGGGAAGCAATACGGCGTGGGTCGCGATTTCCTTGCCGGCCTCAAGGTATTTTGCCATCAATGCAGGGGACATGACCAGAGACTGGCCTGTGTTCATGAACCCCTCACCTGCCGCACTGTCGGGTGGAAAAAGCTTCGCAGGTTCCAGGGACTGAATACCGGTCAGATCGCGAAGGGTATATGTTAGTTCCGCATTGTTCAGTCGGCTCAGCACGACAGGACCCGGATCGCCTGCCGTCCTGATGGCGATCACCTCCAGGCTACGATTTACCCAAAGGATCAATTCCTGCCTTTCCTTGGCATTCGGTTGCGGTTTGTCCTTGGGAGGCATTTCGCCCAGTTCCACCTGCTGGAGAATTTTTTCCCATACCTCTGGTTCCTTGAGTGCCGACTCAAGGGTGTTGAATTGTTCCAGGTCCAGGTCACCCTTGCTGCGCAGGGTGGAGTGGCAATCCAGGCAATATGCCTCGATCAGTGGCCGAATTCTGTTCTCGTAGACTGGGGTGGCGGTATCCGCCATGGTATTGATTGATGCCACACTTGCCCACAGAAGTAGCACGCTGACGATCAAGGAAAGGCGTTTCCTTATTCCCAGGTATCGTGTGTTCTTGATAGAGGCATCCGCGGTATGACAGAGACTGGATTGTTTCATATTCTTCCCAGTGACATGGAAACGGGGTGTAACAAGTTGTGAACCAATGGCTTCGCTAGCACATGCTGGACTTCCATGACAAAATGTGGCGTGGACGGCATCATCAGATCCGAATCCGTTTAAATGCTGGTTGCTGGGAAACTTCATACCTCATGGGGGAACTGATACATCGGAAATAGGATGTATTGTTCAAGTGTGCAAGGTAATTCCTATGCAGCATATGCGCGCTTGGCTCCATACCTTCTCGGGTCGAGGTGCATTTTTGTCAGAAGCACACAGGATATCATTCCGTTTGATGGGTTCTGCAATGAGAGTCCGATCTTCATGGCAGATTCTTTCTTGAACATCTGGCAGGCAAGGGATGAAGATGGTTTGGTATGACCCGGGGGTGCCCAGCCAAGAGCAAGGAAAGCTTGTCCGGCCTCATTGAACGTGTGACGTTTTTCAATGAGGAATCCGGGTTTGTGGTTTTGCGAGTCAAGGTCACGGGACGTCGTGACCTTTTAACGCTGGTTGGAACGACCGTGTCCGCCAACGCAGGTGAGTGGGTCAAGGCTGAAGGCGTCTGGATACGGGATCGGGATCATGGCTTACAATTCAAGGCCGATCGCCTCATCTGCACCCCTCCGACCAATCTTGAAGGCATTGAGAAATATCTGGCTAGCGGCATGATTAAAGGCATTGGTCCTGTGTATGCCAAGAAGATGGTGTCCAAATTTGGTGAAACTATTTTTGACATCATAGAGTCGGCTTCAGCCAAACTGGAATCGATTGAAGGCATAGGACCAGGCCGTCGCCGCCAGATCAAGGACGCTTGGCAGGAACAGAAGGCCATTCGCAAGATCATGGTTTTTTTGCATTCAAACGGTGTAAGCACAAGTCGGGCGGTGCGCATTTACAAGATTTATGGGGAATTGATTTAGAGTCATTAATATATGAAAAAGCCAACGAGTTAGGACATGATCATCATTATATAGAATCCAAATTTAATGTCATTGTCGATCGTTATATCAGACCAGGAGGACGTAT
>JAAZXX010000340.1 GCA_014239995.1 Verrucomicrobiia bacterium | reverse complement strand
AGCACTCGTTTATCGGCTATTCATCCATTCCCTCAAGGGCGACGAATCTGTGCACCATCTTCCCCTTAGCAGCAACATCCCACCATCGAAATCCCATCGGGCGCGTGTCAAAGTTCTTGCTGGTGGTTTCTCCATTAACGAGCTGGATCCCCTTGTACTCGTTAACCACCAATTTGTGAGTGTGGCCGGCCAGGAAAGCCACCACGCCATTCTCCTTGCAGAGCTTCAGTAGCTCCATGCGTTTTGCCAACGGGATGTTGTAGTAGTTTTCCTTTTCCTCGGGTGTCTTCACAAAGAGCGGATAGTGCACCACCACCACGACCGGACTGACCTTCTTCCTTGCTGCTGCAAGGACCCCTTTGAACCACTTATCGTGCTTCTCCGACTCGCCCTTCAGGGGCGCCTTCCATAGCTGGGTATTGGCAATCACGAAGGTGTAACCCTTGTGCTCAACGGTGTAGTAGTCTTTCCCGATCTTTTCACGATATGCCTGCAGCGACTCCGCAGTCGGCTTGTTGCCAACATCGTGATTGCCCGCCGCACAGTGACAAGGGATTTTGAATCCTGCCTTGATACGATTAAAGTCGACCCATGATTTTTCGTTGGCCTTGCTGACGAGATCACCGCATATCACCACGAAATCCGGTTTCATTTTGTTGATCTGGGTCACCGCAAGCCCAAAGGTTTTCACATCGTGCTCATAACCGCCCATTCCGAGCTGAGTGTCGCACATCTGCGCAAAAGAAAACAAGCGAGGTTCGGCCAACTTGACCGGCACCTTCGGCTCAATCTCCGCAACTGAAGCGGATCCCACCAACAAACCTATCAACATTGGAATCAGTGTTTTCATCGCTTAGAGAATCCTACCCCACCATCCTGATTCAGGAAAGTTCAGAAGGATTAATTCCTCTGGCCATCCCCTGCAGAGTAGCGATAATTAAAGGATGCACATAAGATTCGAAGGAGTATTTCAAAAGGTAAACACACCGAAATACGACAAAACAACGCTATTGGGTCGATCTCCCTCAAGGACTGCACAGGAAATCGACTGGGGCAACGTTCGAATTTTAGCATGACCGGCTCTATGATAGCCAAAACCCGATACAGTTTTATCCTGATTACCGTATTTCTTTGTTCCTTTGATACGGAGTCCAAAGAGATTCCTGCTTTTCCCGGGGCTGAAGGTCATGGCATGTACACCGCAGGCGGACGCGGCGGACGAGTAATTAAAGTACGAAACCTGAATGATAGTGGGGACGGGAGTCTGCGTGCTGCCATTGAAGCGCAAGGACCGCGTATTGCCATTTTTGAAGTCTCGGGCACGATCGAATTGAAAAGCCGGCTTAAAATACAAAACGGCAATCTCACGATTGCCGGGCATACCGCTCCCGGTGATGGGATTTGCCTCAAGAACTATGAGGTCTACCTTGATGCCTGTGAAGAAGTCATTATTCGCTACCTCCGTTTTCGCATGGGGGATGAAGCACGACAACAGGGGGATGCGATTGGCGGCCAAAAGAACCGGAACGTTATCATTGATCATTGTTCTGCGAGTTGGTCTACCGATGAATGCGCTTCTTTCTATGCGAACGAGAACTTCACAATGCAATGGTGTTTGATCGCCGAGAGCTTGCGGAACTCTTTACACAAAGGCGGCAAACATGGGTTTGGTGGTGTTTGGGGGGGCAAGAATGCCTCATTTCACCATAACCTACTGGCTCATCATGACAGCAGAAATCCAAGGTTAGGGGAGTATGTGTCCTCTTACGCGCTGTCGGACCTCGTCGATCTCAGGAACAATGTCATCTACAACTGGCAAGGAAACAGTTGCTATGGGGGCGAAGGGATGAACGTCAATATGGTGAATAATTATTATAAACCCGGGCCAGCGACCGTGAAGAACCAAGAGAGGATTATTGCGGTCTGGAATCGGGTTGAAACCTGGGATCCTCTATATAATGTTTGGGGAAAATTTCACATAGAGGGGAACAAACTCATCGGATCCGAAAGAGCAACTAAGGATAACTGGAGATTCGGTGTCCAGTTTGATTCCAAGTGGAAACACATGTCAGAAGACGACAAACAAATCCTCCGACTGGAGAGTCCGTTAGAGGCAGGTATGGTGACAACCCATTCTGCCGAGGAAGCCTACCAAAAAGTACTTCAGTTTGCTGGGGCAAGTGTAAAGCGAGACTTGGTTGATCAGAGAATCATCCATGATGTCGCGAGCGGCACTGCAAGTTTCCCAGAAGGAGGTAACGGCAGCACGGATGGCTTTATTGATTCGCAAGCAGCCGTTGGTGGGTGGCCTGAACTCAAGTCGCTACCGGCCCCTGTGGATACAGACGATGATGGAATGCCTGATGAATGGGAGCTTGCCAATGGATTGAATCCCGATGATTCCAAGGACGGAATTGAAGATATCAACAATGACGGCTACACCAACGTAGAAGACTACCTGAACAGTCTTTCCCTTCAGTACTATGATACGCGACCTCTTGTAAGTTTTGTGAATCCCAAGCGAAACGAAGTCTTCATCACTGCAAACGAAGCGATTATTCAAGTTGAGGCTCATGCGAACGACTACAACGGTGGTTCAATATCTGAAATGGAATTGTATCTGGACCAGCGGAAAATCAAGAGGCTAGAGAACTCCCATGACATTGCAGCAACATTGACCAGCGTGTCTCCCGGTTTTCACGAGATTCTTGTCAAGGCTGAGGATAATTCGGGCAATGTCAGCAGAGAACGAATACACGTTTTCGTCGGCAAGAGAAAGGTGGAAGTAACAATCGAAGAGGATGTTCCAAACGGGCACGTTGAACTTGAGCCTGAAGGAAGACTCTATGCCGACGATATTCCGGTGCAAGCTACGGCAATTCCAAAAAAGGGCTACCGCTTTCATAGTTGGATTGGGGATGTGGAGAGTGAGGAACGTGTGCTGACAATCAAAACAGATCGAGATCTCACCCTAAAACCAGTATTTGTGAGCGAGGCCAACCCAGTGGAGTTGTACCGTAAGCCGATACGGATCTCATTTGGTCCCTTGGAAGGATTTTACGCGCCACCTGGATATCAGGCCGACGGTGGCGCTCCCTATGGCGAGAAGTTGAGTGGATATACCTATGGTTGGTTTGAGGGATACAATATGTCGGGCTCAGTGGATGACTTTCAATCCAACTTGCTTTTGGCAACCTGCAATGTGTTTGAAACCGAGCGTAGTAGTTTTTCATGGGGCATTGCTTTGCCGGCAGGGCTCTACAATGTGAGACTGGGGCTTGGAACTAGGGGACCTCAAGGCACCGTAAACGTTAGCGTAGGGCAACTGCGTGCGGATGGCGCTAAAATATCGATTCATGAGCAAATAGGTGTGGGTGAATACAAGGAGTATTTGTTGGAGAAAGTGGAACTTAAAGATGGAGGGACCGTTCTTTCCGATGTGCGTTTGTCGTTGAGTAGCGTGAATCAAACTGAGATTTACTTCATTGAAATTGAATCGTTGAGAATAGATGGACTGAGAACGCTGAGGGTGACGAGTGGTACCGGTAGCGGACGATACTACGCATTTGGCAAACCAGTTATGATTGTTGCTGACCCGCCAACTGAAGGGATGGTTTTTGATCGATGGGTTGGCAATACTGAGCCTCAGTATTTTGAAGGGGTTGACCAATGGTATCATAGTTCAGAGTATATCGGTGATATTTATTCGCCCACAACATTTGTGACGAGACTTGATTATGTGACCTCAGTCACTGCGACCTACAAAGAAAAACGGTAGTGGGCAGGGGCAAATAAAGCACAGAAATCAAAGTGCCGAGTTGGAGCGTCGAAAATCAGATGAAGCCCATTGAATCCGTTGTGAGAATCAGAATCCCCACTGCTCTATCGCATCGGTAAACCGTCCTGACTGAAGGGTGGAGAAGTGGAACGGGTCAAGGAAATCGAAACCTCTTCCCAATTTAAAACCCAATGAATCGAAGTCTGAGACGTTGGAAATCCTAATGCATCTCCCTTATCTCAATGAATCTCACAAAGTTTCAGTGAGTGTTTCATTTCCCTTCAGTTTCAATTCTTTAACATGGGATGATCAGGCAACAGGAATTCAGTATTTCATTTGTTGTGAGGATGCCCTAGGTTGCAGCATTACACTAGTTACTGGTTGTGTCTGCGGGTATGCCAATGCGAATGACGAATCGACGAAATTTTTTACGGGGCCTGGGCGGTGTTTGCCTGGCGTTGCCGTCTTTTGAATCGCTGCAGGGCGCGCAGGCGAAGGCTTCGAAGACCAGGCGATTTGTTTGTGTGGCGCCCAGTTACGGGATGTATCCAGGCGGATTTTTCCCACAAAAAAAAGGGGCCGACTACGTGATGCCAAAGCTGCTCAAGCCGCTGGAAAAGCATCGGGCCGATTTCAGTATCTTCAATAATCTCGACCACCCGGGCGTGGGCGGCGGGCATGGCTGCTCCAATACCTTTCTCAATGGCATGGAGCTGAAGGACACCAGGGATCAACCACAGCGGTTGCATTCCCTTGATCAGTTTTTGGGTGAGCAAATTGGACAACGAACACGCTTCCCTTCGTTGCGGCTGGGTGCGGGAGGCATTTCCTGGTCGCGCGCGGGCATCACTTTGCCGACCGATCGCAGCCCGGCCAAGGTGTTCGCCAAGTTGTTTCTCGAGGACAACCCCAAGGTAAAGGCCAGCCAGCGGAAATTTCTGGATGAGGATGGCAGTATCCTGGATGTGGTGCATGCGGATGCCAAGCGGCTCGGTGTACGCATGGCGAAAACCGACCAGGTCAAGCTGGATGAATACCTGACGGCCGTGCGCGAGGTGGAACGGAAACTGCAGCGGCAGGCCAAGTGGATG
>JAAZXX010000033.1 GCA_014239995.1 Verrucomicrobiia bacterium | reverse complement strand
GGGGACTGGAAAAACATCCGAACCATTGGTCCATGCAACTTGCCAAAGCCACCGTATCCTTTGACGAAAATACCTATCTCTACGAAAATAAAAGAGATTCCGGTTTTTCTGGACGTCGCAGCGTCGCTTTTGATGCGTTCCAGAAGGCAGCAGCACACTATGCCACCGCATTGAGGAACCTTCCAGAAGATGAGGAATCTTCTGATGTCTATAATTATTGGTTTTACGCAAGTCTCGGAGCAACAGATCTCGCCGGGCTCAGGGATTTTCACCAGCCGGATACCAAGCAACCGGAGCGGATTCGAGAAGCTATCATGAACCTTCCCGGAGCTGCAGCTGAGCGCCATCTTGCCCGGTTTTCTAATGCCCTGTCCACCCGGGTAACCTCCGTAAGGTCTGAACTCAAGCACCGCTACCTCAGAGCAGGGTTACAGATTGCTGGTGATCACAAGAAGGCCGTTGAGGCGAGAAAACTCTTTGAGTATTACGATGACCTGATCACTGAAATTCAACTTGAAGTCCTCCTTGATGGTTCGGCTGTCGTTGGCCATGGAGAGCCCTTTGGCATCTTTGTCAGCATACGGCACACAAAGGAAGTCGAAAGGGAATCAGGAGGGTTTAACAAATACCTTCAGAACCAGAACAACGCAGGGTATTTTTATAATTACGGACGTCCCTTGGTGAACTATCGTGATGATTTTGAAGAATCAGCGCGACAAGCTCTGGAGAATGATTTTGAGGTGATGTCGATTACTTTTCACACCGATAAAATCCAGTCTCGAGGTGATGCCAGATCCGGTTGGAGACAAACCCCGTATGCCTACATTCTCATGAAGGCCAGGGGAGCTGAGGTGGATATCGTTCCTTCGCTTAAGATGGATCTGGATTTCATGGACACCTCCGGGTCCGTAGTGCTTCCAGTTGCCTCCTCCAGGATCCCCATCGATGCTTCCAAGGAAAAGGGAGAGGCACGGCCAATGGCCCAACTTAAAATAACTCAAATGCTCGATGAACGTCGTGCGGCAGAGGGGATTCTGGGACTTGAGATCAAGGCTGCCAGCGATGGACTCGTTCCTGACATGGAACATGTTTTGATCACAGAATTTGGCGACTTCGAAGAAGTGAAACGCGAGGATCAAGGTGTTTCTGTTTTGCAAATGAACGCCGAGAGTGATGCCAATGCAGCCATCTCGGAGAGAACCTGGATGCTGGAGCTGCGGGCCAAGCATGCGAAGGCAGATAATCCCGGAACGTTTTCATTTCCTTCTCCTAAAATGGAGGGAGCCGAGGTGATATATCAGCGTTACGAAGATGCTGATCTGGTTGAGGTGGGTGCAACGCTCAATCTGAACGAAAAATATGGTCAACGCGGGTTTCCATGGGGAGTGGTACTCCTGCTCCTGACAGCCATGGGTGTCCTTGTGGGTTTTTACCTTACCCGTCGAAAGACCGGAGTATCATCCCCACCGGTGGAAGCACGTTTCGCGGTGCCCGAAAAACTTGACCCTTTCACCCTCATGGGGCTCCTTCAAAAAATGCGGGAAGAATATGACTTTAGCGCCGATGAAATGAGCCAGTTGAATCATGCCCTGGAACAGGTTGAAGGTTACTTTTTCGGTAGTCGTAACGGGGAGGATCCCCCGGACCTTAAAAAGATTGCGGAGGAATGGGTCAACAAAGCGACCTGAATCCGCCGCTTTCCACTCCTTCATGCATTGTCCCCGAGAAGGATCGCATGGATCAGTCCACGTGTTTTTCGATCCAAGCCACCAGCGCGTCTTCTGAAGTCATGCCTGTGTGGGTCTCCACTGCTTTTCCGTTTTTGAACAACGCGAAATAAGGGATCCCGCTGACTTCGTATGTCTTTGCGGTTTCGGGATGCTTGTCGACGTCCAGTTTGCCTACTTTGATCCTGCCTTCATACTTTTTCGCGACAGAAGCAACGATGGGGGCCATGGCTCGGCAGGGTCCGCACCAAGTAGCCCAGAAGTCAACCAGAACGATTTGTTCAGACTCAAGCACATCAGCCTGGAATGCCTTGTCTGTCAGTGTGATCAAGGTTTGATGATCTATTTCTTTTGAAGCCGTATCGATATATGGGTTTTGCTGGTTACAGGCGGCCAGCAGCCATGCCGTTGAAAGTAGAGCTGTGATGCATTTTATCTCTCTCATGATCTCACTGTTGTTTTGATTGCCTGGAGGTGCAAGGAAATAATGGAAGGCTTCCTGAATTTCGAGTCTGAAGACATCATTCATTCCGGATTCTGTTCATTCTCATCATGCCTGCATCGGAGGTAAACGTTTCCACGGAAAAATAGGGAGGGCTTGCCTCCTTCTGAGGGGAATCCTCTTTCAAGTTACATGGCCTCTTTTCATAGGTTGGAACAAGGAGGCCGAACTTGACTCGCTTGGTCATCTTGAACAAGGTTTCCCCTTGAGACCGCCTTTTCAAGCTGATTGCAAAGGGACCTGTTCACAGATGTCTGAAATGCCCTGTCTTGGTAGCCACGGGTGTTTCCCCAAGGTCATGACATATGCCACATCTTGCGGATTTAAATAATGAGTCGTAGAGGAATGAACCTTGAAAATTCCAGTATCTACGAGGGTATTGGGCTGATGTCCGGAACCTCCATGGATGGAATTGACCTGGCTTACTGCCGTTTTGCGGAAAAAACCGATCCAGGATTAAAACCGGGATGCAATGATGCGTATTGGTCTTTTGAGATACTCAAGGCAGAAACGATTCCCATGCCGGAAACATGGCACGGGCGATTAGATTCTCTGGGGGAGCAAAGCGCTGAAACATTTGCAAGTACGCATGTCAGTTTTGGACACTTTCTTGGCGAAACACTGAGGGACTTCATACATTCCGAAAACATTAAACCCCAGTTTGTTTCAAGTCATGGTCATACTGTTTTTCACCAACCAGCTCGAAAATTCTCAGTTCAGATAGGGGATGGTGAAACCCTGGCGACCTATTTGAATATGCCCTTGGTGACCCAATTCAGGCAAAAGGATGTAGCCCTTGGTGGTGAAGGTGCGCCACTGGTCCCTTTTGGGGAAAAACATCTTTTTCCAAAGGGGGTGCTCTTCATGAATCTAGGAGGGATCGTCAATCTCTCGATTGACGCCATGGGCTTTGATATCTGTGTTTGCAACATGGCCCTCAATCGTTTGGCAGGTCTTCTTGATCCTCCCGCAGCCTACGACGCAGGAGGTGCCATCGCCGCTTCATCCCAAGTGGATCCTGCATTACTCAGTGCCCTGGATGGATTGCCGTGGTATGAACTTCCTCCACCCAAAAGTCTCGGTAAGGAGTGGTTCGAAACATGTGTGATTCCTCTTCTGAAGGCTTCCAACGTAACGGTGCGCAGCCAAATGGCGACCTACACGGAACACATCGCCAACAGGGTGGCAAGCGCGGTCCTTCAGACGGTGAATCGTTGTAAGACCGAAGCGCCAATGTTCCCGACCGCGCTTCTTATGAGTGGCGGTGGCGTACACAACGACTATCTGGTGGCACGTATCCGACAAAAGATGAGCGATGCTGACCTTAACCTGGACATCCTTACTGATCCCTCCCTCATCGATCACAAGGAGGCCATGATTTTCGCTTTTCTGGGTCTGCAGGTGCTTCTTGGCCGCTCCAACGTCCTGGCATCGGTGACGGGTGCCAGGCAAGATTCCATTGGTGGCTCTATCCATCTGCCTTCTCGTATGGAGCATTTTCAACTTCCCCTGCAGTGTCGTCATGTCAAACCCTGATTGAGGCCTCTGGATTTTTTTCCGTGTTTTAACCGGCATCATCTGGGATAAATATCACCAAGCGAATGCCTGTGCTTTTTGTCAAAGCTGAAGATCAGGTGAAGCGTTGAGTTGCTCCATGTCTCCCTTTATCATATTTATTGTCATCGCAGCCTATTTCGGAGTCTTGTGGCTTATTTCAACACGGACCGGGAAAAACGGCGATAACAAGACCTATTTCACTGGTAACCATAGTTCCCCATGGTATCTGGTTGCCTTTGGAATGATCGGAGCCTCCCTCTCAGGCGTCACCTTTATCTCGGTTCCTGGATGGGTGGCCACACGTCAGTTTTCCTATATGCAGATGGTGCTGGGTTACCTTGTGGGCTACACCTTTATTGCCTTGGTTTTAATGCCCCTGTATTACAGGATGCGTCTCACGTCCATCTACGGTTACCTGGAGTCTCGTTTTGGGACGGTTTCCTATAAAACGGGGGCGGCTTTTTTCCTCCTTTCCAGAACCATTGGCGCTTCCTTCCGGCTATACCTTGTTGCCATCGTTTTCCAGTTCATTCTTGAAAAATTAACTGTGAACATACCCTTTGCCGTCGTGGTGGCCCTGTCCATCACACTTATTTATCTATACACCTATCGGGGAGGTATCCAGACGGTCGTCTGGACCGATACCCTGCAAACTTTTTTCATGCTTGCCTCGGCAGGGTTGACCGTCTGGTGGGTTGCAGACGACCTGAATCTTGGTTTCATGGGTATGATCGACACTGTTTCAGCAAGCAGTTACAGCCAGATTTTCTTTTGGGAAAGCGGTCCCAAGAATTTCTTCATGCAGTTTTTGAGTGGAGCTTTCATAGCGTTCGTTATGACGGGTCTGGATCAGGATATGATGCAGAAAAACCTTACCTGCCGCAATCTTCGGGAAGCACAGGTGAACATGTTCAGCTTCAGTGTGGTACTGGTCGTGGTCAATCTTGCTTTTCTCGCCTTGGGCGCATTGTTGTATCTGTATGGACACAAGGAGGGGGTTATCGATGAAACCATGATTGGGGAACGGTTCCAGTTGCTGATCCAAGATAAGGCCTCCGGGGAAATGGTGGCGCGGGGAACGGATTACCTTTTTCCTGTTTTGGCCATTGATTACCTGCCAGGTGTGGTGGGCATTCTCTTTCTGCTGGGATTGGTTGCCGCGGCATATTCCTCTGCGGACTCCGCCTTGGCCGCCTTGACCACCAGCTACTGCGTGGATTTTTTGAGGCTTGAGAAACCATCCAAAGTAGATGGTTTACGGAGTGAGGAAGAAAACCAAAAGAAGCGAAAATACGTCCAGTTGGGGTTTTCGGTGCTTATCTTCGTTTTGATCCTTGTTTTCAAAGCCGTCAACGACGATGCGGTGATCGCCCAGATATTCAAGGCAGCAGGTTTTACTTATGGCCCCCTGCTTGGTTTGTATGCCTTCGGTTTGTTGACGCGGCGAAAGGTGAAGGATCCGTGGGTGGCATTGGTTTGCATTGGTGCCGTCCTTCTCAGTTTCATCATCAACTGGAATGCAGAAGAATGGTTTGGAAGTAAAATTGGCTTTGAGATCCTGATATATAACGGTGGCTTGACCTATCTGGGGCTTTGGATCATTTCAAGGAAATCCTCTTCCATCCCAGAGGAAATATAACCGGCAAAACTTCCATGGTACCTTGGTTCTTCCTTGTTTGAATAGATGTACCGCCTCTGCATGCGGGGTCATTCTCTCGTGTTGCAAACCTGATGGGGGGAGCTTTCCGTGGCCAGGACGGAGAGGTTGATCGTACATGAAAAACGTCGGAGACCCTTATTCCTCAATCAATGCCTGCATGCGTTCAAGCCCAAGCGTGAGGACTTCCCGTGGATCCTTCGCCCATAGGTCCTGATTGAAGAGCTCAAGGCTCATCGCTCCTCGGTAACCTTTTGCGCGGAGGATGGAAAGTTCTTTCTTCAGGTCGATGACACCGTCCCCGATCATGACGCGGTCTGGATCTGTTTGGGACAGTTTTGGTTTGCCTGGGTGCGCATCGTCAATGTGGTAATGGCTGATTTTATCAACAGGAATCCTCTGCAAGTCATCCATCGTCGAACCGCTGTTCCAGTTGTGGAAGGCGTCCAGGATCAGTGTGGCATCTGGATCATCGGTTTGCTGAACAATTTCCCAGGCCTGACGCAGGGTGTGGATGGACTTGAAGAAGCTGATATACTCGAAGGTGGGTTTGATGCCGGTTTGACGTCCGATTTCCAACAGGTCGGCATACCTTGCGGGCAGACGTGAAAGATCGCAGTTCTCGATGGGGGGTGTGGCCACGATATAGGGTGCGCCGATACGCGCACCAAGTTCAAAGCGTCGTTTGGCTTCATCCAGCACCAACTTGTATTCCCATCCGTCCATGTCTCCCCACTGGCGTATAGCAATACAGCATGGCACCATGAGTCCTTGGTCTCCCAGAGCTTTCTCCACATCGGAGATTTCTCCACCCTTACCCACGTGATCGTAGAGATCATTGATCCAGAGTTCGATACCATCGTAGCCGGTTTCTCCTGCAAGTCGGATCTTTTCAAGGAGTGGTTGTGGTTTGATGGTGCTGGTGTTGAGGCAAAGCTTGGGGTTCATGATATTGGTGGTTGATGAGATTGGGTGCACGGTTCAGAAAGGTCCCATTCTGGGTGGCAGTGGATCCATGGTAAACACGCTGGTGTCAAAACACCATTGGAGGAGTCGCATTTTTCGATCCTTTTCCTCAGGTCGGTTCCAAAGGTTTACAAACTCGTTCGGATCATTCACCAGGTCATAGATTTCGCCTTCACTTGTGCCATGGTAAACCACGATTTTTTCCGTTTTAGAGCGCAACATGGTCCCGTAGGCATGCCGGTGGGTCCAGGCGTTGTAATATTCGCTGAATACCCAATCTCGATGATGGTCCGGCGAAATCTCACCACGGCAGATTCCGGTGAGGCTCTTGCCTTGAAACCCATCGTAGACGGGGATGCCGGCAGCCTCGCAGAAGGTCGGAGCTAGATCCAGGAGCTCCACAAGTCCATTGCAGCGGATGCCTGATTGAAAACCCTCGGGCCAGTGAAGCACAAGGGGCACCCGGAGTGCTTGCTCGTAAAAATGAGGACCCTTGAGGTAAATGCCGTGATCGCCCAGCATCTCACCATGATCCGACATGAAGATCAGGAGAGTGCGTTCCAGTTGTCCGCTTGATTCGAGGGTTTTGATGATGCGCCCCAGTTGATCGTCAATGAGTGTGACCATGGCATAGTAGGCTGCCGTTACCTGGCGTCGATCCGCATCGCTCATGTTTTCAACATCGAAGTAACCCGGTTCATTGTGAGCCCAACGGTGATCCAGCGCCTGGTAGGTGGATTTATCCAACCATTCTCCCTGTCTGACCTTGGGGAGAGACATGTCATCGGGGTTGTAGCGCTGCAGGTACTCCGGTGGTGGATCAAAAGGATGATGAGGATCAAAACAGTTGAAGTTGAAGAACCAGGGTTGATTCTGGTTCTTCTGAATAAAATCGATGGTTTTTTCGGCACACCAGGTGGTCTGGTGCAATGCTGCCGGTACACCCTCCTTGACATAAGGGGTGGATGAACCCTGGTAAAGGGTTTCCCAGTCCTGTCCCTTTTCCGCTAGCCACTGGGTGTAGGCATTCTCCTTCCAGTCGGGTTGTGGGTGGTGGGACCAGTCGAAAACGGTATAGCCATCATCAATACGTTGCTCCACCCGGCCATTGGCGCAACTTGAAAGGTGCAGTTTTCCTGCCAACCCGCAGCGATATCCATGATCGGCAAAGATACGGCTCAGCAGGCGTTCATTCTCCGGGATCTCCTGCCCGTTCTGGCGGCATCGGGTGGTACGTGCGTATCTGCCGGTCAGGAAGGAGGCCCGGCTTGGCGTGCAGACCGGGCTTTGGCAATAGGCATGCGTGAAGGCGACTCCATCGCGAATGAGGCGGTCCGTATGCGGCGTCTGGATTTTGTTGTTGCCCAGGGCGTGCACCGTGTCATAGCGCTGTTGATCCGTGCAGATCCAGAGAATGTTCGGTTGCTTGGGCATGCAACGGGAAACAGGATCAGTGCCTGGGAAAGCGGTTCATGCGGATTTCATGCGCCCCGTCGGCACGGGCATACTCGTAATAATATCGTAGCTCCTGATCGAGCTCCAGCGGATGAAGGTAACGCAGCGAACCACTTCCGTGAGGTGAGGTGAGGTAAGGTTTTTCCGGGGTGATACGATGCCATTGTTGGAGATCCAGGCTGACTGCAAGGCCTGTTTTTTCCTCGTAATTCTCAAGGTGGCTGGGGCCTCCATCATAGAAACCAAGATAAAGAGGGGGTAACAACTGCACAGACCCCAGGCGTGTGGCATGACAATCCCATCCGGATGCCCCCGGGGCGAAAATGTCACCAAGCCACTTGAAATGAATCCCATCCTCACTGACCGCCAGAGCTGACGAGGACTTGGAAAGGCCAGTGTTATAAATATCCGAGCTTGCGTGCATCTCCTGCTGCTGCGTCTCAGAAGCTGTGGAATCACCTGGCGCATAGCTAAGAAACATGTATATCTTCCCATCCACTTCCATTACGAAAGGGTCCTTCACACCCTCGCACCCGGTTTCTCTTGCGGTCAGAATGCTGGTTCGCTGATGGATATCAAACTCCGAAGGATGATTGGCCTCAAGCAGATCGACACGCCACCGCTGGTCGCTTGGATCCACATAGCTTAAGTAGAGTCGCCAACGACCGTCCCTGGTCCTGAATAGGCTGCCCTTTTCGATAGAATCGGTATTCAAGGCCTCCTTGGTCGTATTCCAAACGGTTTCAAACTTAATGCCGTCCTTGCTTTGGGCGACGAAACATTTGCCTCCGCGGACAGGACGTGGTTCCCGGGCTCTGTAATAAAGGTAGTAAGTCTGTTCTGTGGGATCGAATACGATGCTGCATGCCCCCACCCAGTAACCTTCCCCATGGCCCAGAGGTTCCATAACGACCACACCCTCCTCTGGATCAAAGGATTTCAGACCATCCCAACAGTTTAAGGACTTTAAATTCATATGAATACTCTATTTTATGCCTGATAAGCGTCGAATCCAACGCAAAAGTATTCTTGTCATTCAGGAGGGGACCTCTGCACGCGTTGTCTGGAGTACTGGACTGCCTCAAGGCTCCATGATCAGGGAAGACACGTTGTGCGAGACTGTCTTCCAAAGGTATTGGATCAGCCTGTATGGTGTACGTCCTTGTGTGATATCCCGAATTTGAATCTTCAGGGGGGATAGTTAGTTGAACGTGGGAAGAACGGTTGGATGCTAACAAAGCAACCAGGATCACCATCTTTTGCAATTATACAAGGCGATCCTGGATTCTCCGACCAGGATGGAGCATCAGTTGATGGATACAAGCTTTCCAAAAATCCGAGGATGGTGGCCTGATGAACTATCCGTTGTATCATGCATGGTCGGATACGGACCTTTTGGTCCTCCTGGCTTTTTAAGAAAGAATGTGTCACGTGTTTTTCAACTTGGTTTCTTATCTCGTTATTTCTATATTAACCCTGTTTGAAGGCGCTTTTAAAAACGTGTAAATATGGTGCTACAAGCCTCCTTTTGTCAGGTTTGTGCCTTGGTTTTTCATCAAGTGCTGGCGCGCATGCCATGGCGCTTGAGAAAGAAGAGCTTGTTCATGACTTACTATCCAGCTATTGCCTCGATTGTCATGATGACACGATTGAAAAGGGAGACTTGAATCTTGAGTCCATGCTTCAAACACGCCCTTTGGTACGCAATCTTGATGCCTGGCGCAACGTCATGGCGCGGGTGGAGCATCGTGATATGCCTCCTGCGGAAAAGCCTCAGCCCAGTGACGATGAACGCGCTGCAATCCTTGATTGGCTGGAGCGTGAGGTGGTGCATTTTGACTACATGCAGGTGAAACATCCGGGTCACGAGCCCATACGCCGGTTGACCCACCTGGAATTCATACGCACCGCGAGTGATCTGTTGCATGCCGATTTTGATCTTCTGGAACTTTTTCCCACGGACCTGAGTGGAGCGTCAGGTTTCGATAATACTGCCAATACATTGTTTGTGCAGCCAATGCTCATGGAACGCTACCTTTCGGTGGTGGATCGTATGGTCGACCTTGCGTTCCCAGGCAAGGAGGATGTTGAGATTCCATGGGATATCTGGGCGCGTATTGCTGGTATGATACCCGATCAATCGGTGAATGATGAGCCTCGCATACAGGCATTTCTCAAGGGGTTTTTGACGCGCGCTTTTCGGCGGCCTGCAGGGCCGGAAGATCTTGCGCGTTACATCCTTATTTTTGATCAATGGCGTCAGTCCGGCATGGCGTTTGATGAAGCGATGAGAAACCTGGTGACCTCTGTTCTGGTGTCCCCGACTTTTATTTTTAAAATAGAAATGCCAGCCGAAAGCGCAGATGCCCGCAGGATTGATGCCTGGGAGCTTGCCTCGCGTCTTTCTTATTTCCTTTGGGCAACGATGCCGGACAAGACCCTCTTTCGGCTGGCAGCCGAGAATCGTCTTCATCATCCGCATGTTTTGGATGCACAGATAGACCGAATGCTCGAGGATCCCAGAGCCGATACCCTGGGGGAAGTGTTCGCTGCCCAATGGCTGGGTTTTGATGATCTCGGTACCCGTATTCGCATGGATCCCATTGATAATCCCTGGTGTACTGATTCCCTGATGCACGCAATGAAGGCCGAGACCGCAACCTTTTTTCTGTCCTTGGTAAGGGGGAATCAGCCTATTTCCCGGCTGCTTGATGCCGATTATACCTACATTAACGAGGAGGTTGCGAAACTCTACCGGATCGAAGGGGTCCAGGGCCCGCACTTACGTCGCGTTTCGCTCGAGGGAACCGTCCGGGCCGGGCTTCTCGGGCAGGGCAGCATTCTGGCCGTGACCGCATTTCCCTATCGAACGAGTCCCGTGGTTCGCGGAAAATGGGTCCTTGAAACCCTACTGGGTACGCCGCCTCCCCATCCTCCACCGAATGTCAGTGAATTGGATGAAGCCATCGAGGACAACCGAAAGCTGACCCCACGGGAAAAACTTGAGATGCATCGCAATCATCCCAAGTGCGCCGGATGTCACGAGCAAATGGATCCGATTGGCCTTAGTCTGGAGCATTTTGATTGGTTTGGACGATGGCGTCCGCGTTTGAAGCGGGAGCCCATCGATGCGACGGGAAAACTTCCCGATGGCACACATTTTGAGGGATTATCAGGATTGAAACGGGTGCTGTTGGAGAATCGTCTTGAGGACCTTGTGCGCCAGACGGTTCGCAAAATGCTTGCCTACGCGCTTGGTAGATCGTTGGAATATTACGATGAGAGAACTGTTCGGGTATTGACGAAGCATCTTGCCGGGGAGCAGTACAGGTTTCGGGAACTTGTGCGGGGTATTGTTCACAGTGCCCCCTTTCAATTTAAACTGGACACCGAGCCCCATGAACCAGTGGAGCCCACGATAGAAAGCCCATGAAACGGATGCCATACACATCGCTGTGCCGACACGCACCAAGGAGAACCAGTCATGAATAACACCTGGCGCATCAGTCGAAGATCCATGCTTCGATCCCTGGGGGCCGCCTTGGCACTGCCTTCACTCGATGCCATGCGGGCACATGGGGGGAGTCAGGTTGAGGATACACTCAAGGTTGGTTATCTCTATATTCCGAATGGTGTCGCGGAGGGTGCGTGGCAACCGGCATCGGTGGACGCTTCGGACCGTCTGCTCAAGCTTAACCCGTGGATGTCCCCTTTGGAACCTTTCAAGAAAGATATCCTGATTCCGGAAAATATGTGGACGCCAAGGGGGAATGGCCATTCTGCCGGAACAGCCACCTGGTTGACGGGAGGCTCCTATGACGACATACGTATTGATGCAGGGGGCACATCGGTTGATCAACTGGCCGCACGAAAGGTGGGGCACGGAACCATGTTGCCCTCGCTGGAATTATCCCTGGAGGGAGAAGGATTCTTCTCGAACAGCCTTCCCAGAAATACACTTTCATGGGCGAACGAACAATTGCCTGCCAGTCGTGAGACACGGCCCCGTATGGTGTTTGACCGCATGTTCCGGCGGGCAGGGGAAGGCAGAGTGGACAGGAGTGTGCTGGACCTGGTCATGGATCAGTCCAGATCGCTCAAACGTAGATTGGGTAGACAGGATGCGCTTAAAATAGACGAATACCTGGATGCGGTCAGGGCTGTGGAGCGGCGTATTGAATTTGCCGAAAAGCAGGCTTCACGATACACACACGCAACGCGTTCTTCAGATCTTTTCCAGAGACCGGTTGCTGGAATTCCTGCCGACCACGCGGTCTACGTCCAGACCATGATGGACCTGATGGTGCTTGCCTTCTGGTCAGGCGCGACCCGTGTCTGCACGTTCATGCTGGATCATGGGCAGAGCAATCGGTATTTTAATTTCATTGATGGGGTTCAGGGTACCTGGCATGCCCTTTCCCACTGGAAAGACTTCAGTGGGAAAACCGAGGACGATGATGGGGTGACTTCATGGGCCTCCCGGAAAACCAAGCTGGATATGTATAACACCGTTACCCGATGGCATCATCAGCAGGTGGCCTACCTTTTGGAACGCATGCAGACATTGAATGATGGGGAAGGCAGTCTCCTTGACCACTCCATGCTCCTCTACGGTTCCAGTCTCGCCGATGGTCATGAACATGAGTCGGAAAACTTGCCTCTCATGGTGCTGGGGCAGGGGTGTGGCACGATTAATTCCGGGCGCAGGATTCGCTACCGCAAAAAACGTTCCCTTTCCGCTTACCATCTGGCTACCTTGCAGCGTCTCGGGGCTGTCACGGAAACATTTGCCGAAACTTCCGATCCCATGGGCGAGTTGCAGGATTGATGCATGGATGTTCCGCGAAGATGCTGGGTGAGAAACCCTCACCTTCTCGATCTGAATGATCCCGAAGGATCGTTTCTGCAAAGTCAGGTGTTCTGGTAAGGTTGAGCATTTTCCCGGTGAGGGGCCAAGACCTGAGGGAGATTGAATGACATTCCCCAAACCTTTTTAAAGAATCCTTAAAAATTGATCCTCAATCGAGCGGCCAGGGTGCGTTCTCTGGGAATTTCGCTGTAAAGGTGAACGGGATGCAACTGGTAATCCTTGTCACCAATGTTCAGGAGACCGGCAGCAACCTCGGCGCGTCGTTCCAGGAAGCGATAACCTGCCCAGGCATGCCATTGCCAGACATCCTCATCGGAGGGTTGCACGGCTCCTTTGTGGCTCTGCCTCGACCAAACAGATTCCAGGCGGGCAAAGAATCCGGAGGGATGCTGGACGCCCACAAAACACTCAAGTTGATGCAGATGTGCCTCACGGTTGGAGGTTCTGGATGGTAAGGCAGCCGATGGAATGGAGTTTAGCACCGTGTCGAGTGTTGCGTAGGAAAGCCGGTAATTGGCACCCGTATAGAACCAGGGATCAATGAGTTGATTAAATGCCACCAGGAGGGACCTTTCTTCGTAATCAAGACCTTGCGGTGTGCCGGATGCCTGGGCCGGCAGGCTGGCAAAGTCAAAGGTGCCCAAGGTCCGCTGAGCATCTGACTGAAGCCATTGACCGGAGACGGTGAGGAAAGTGCTGTCGCCAAACTGCTGGTCCCAGGCAAGGCCGCCTACCTCCTGTTTTTCGCCCGGAAGGATACCTGCACTGGACTCTGGAATCACGCTTCGGTAGGTGTTGATGAATCCCGCCATTTGTGTTGGCTCCAGACGAAGGCTCTGGTCAAAAAACACTCCTCCAAGGTTCCATGCGTAGGAAGCCCTGAGATGAGTCTGCTTCTGTGGACTGTAGCGTAGACCCAATTTGGGTGAAATCTGGAATGTGTCTTCTTCTTCTTCTGAGATGGGTGGAATTTCCGTGTTGGCTGGATGATGCAATGCATCTGCCGACGCGCCCAGATAGGCCTTGAGCTGCTCGGTCAAATCGTGATGGTAATATCCATAGACAGACACACGTTCAATATTAGGTCGAACTGTCTGATCAGCAGGAGGTTTCGAGAAAATAGGCGGGAACGCCGTGCCCCTGCGGTCCAGCATGGCGTGCGTATTGACTTCAGCCCATTGGTACCTTGCACCTGCGATCGTGGTCGATTGCTCTGCCTGAAGGATCTGCTGTGCCTCAAGGCTGAATCCAGTCAATTGCCGCCTGTAGTCGAGATCAAAGGTGAATGGATTGACAGCGGTGATGTTTCCATCTGGACCACGGTCCATGAGTGGGACAATCGTTCCGGGATCCTGCCTGGTGAAGGTATCATCAAAATAGCTTGCCAGAAGAAGGGTGTGGCTTCCGGGATGCCACGTGCGGTGATAGCCAAGAAACAGAAGGGGTTCCTGATCCTCCTGGATACGTTGGGTGGTACTGGCATCCGTCTGGGTATGATATTGAGCAACATCCCCGGATGTGTAGTCCGAGTAAACGGCCTGCAGCATGAGCTCGTCCTGGGGGGTCAGGCTGAACTTGGCCGAA
>JAAZXX010000339.1 GCA_014239995.1 Verrucomicrobiia bacterium | reverse complement strand
TGCAGCATCGTAATGTTCCCTGATGATGATCTCGGCGGTTTGCGATTGTCTCAATTCGAGGGCAAGTTCGAACTTTTCCTTCTCATTGGCCTTTCGTTCCTTTTCGAGGGAATCCATCTTATCCTGCATGCGTTGAGCCTCCTTTCGCCTTACCTGCAATTCGGACTCGATGGTTGTCAGTCGTGCTCGTGAATCGATGACTTCGCCGGACCTCATGGACAGGTTTTCCTGAAGTTGTTTGGCATCTGCCTTGACGCTCACATACTGTTCCTGAAGGAAAGTCACGTTCTTCTGTGTGTCCTGATACTGCTGCCGTAATAATTCCCTTTCCCGTCCGAGTTGGGAGGCCCGTTCCTCGACACTCAGAAGGTTATCTTCTATACGCAAGATGCGACCTTCCTTCTCTTGCAGTGCCGATTCCTTATTCTTCAGGCTGTCTCTTATCTCGTCCAGTTCCTCGGCCATGGAGGCTTTGCTTTGCCGTTCCTCTTCGAGTGCCATCGTAAGCACATCGAGCATATCCTGATTTGCGAGAGATTGGGCGGAGTCCGGTTTCTCGGGTTTGGAAGGCTCCGTGGGCATTGACTGATCAAAGCGGGCAAGGGAAAGTATGCTGATCAGCAGGAAATCGCAGATAATAATGAGCAATGGCCTGTTCATGCCGTCTCGTTTTCAGATTTTAAAATGAGTTCCTTCCGATAAGGTCTGACATGGAAAATCTTGAGCACGGCGACAAAGATGATACCAAAAAGTGTGGATGCATATGCCGCCATGAGTCCCGGTTTCACAATGCCAAGCGCAAGCATTATCAAGGATAGCACCGTACCTCCCAAACCAAAGTAAAGACCGGAATCAAACATGTTTTCTTCATTATCGAGCAGTTTGAGTTTAAGTCGGCTTCGCGCATCATGTTTTCGTATCTCATTGAGTTTGATGAGGCACAAGGCATAGATACTGAGTTGAATCAAGGCGAATATGGCCAATGCAAGCAAGGTTATCTGCGTGATTTTTGTTTCCATAAATGTTTCTACCTGTTCTGTCGTCGCGGTGCCCATGGAAGGAAAGTTCCATCTCATGTCACTTTCCTTCTTTTTGGAATCCTGCGCAAGAAAAGGTTCTCCTGCCCCAATAATGAGAACAAAAATAAGGATGGTCACGATTTGATGACGAAGAAACCGTAATCTGGCCACATCGCCCCTTTTTGTCGCCAAATCACTCTCATGTTGGACAAATCTCACCAAGAGAAAAAGCCCCAGTAGAAGAAAGGTATACTTGAAAAAGAGCGCTCCAAGTGGCCAATGCAAGGTGAACTTGGCCAGATGCCCGGTTGGGGAGACTAGCCAGGTCCAGGCGTATAAGCTTTCACGGGTAGGTGAGGTGAAGACCCTTTGCCGGCGTTCCAGAAGGTGACGCAGTGCAGATTGTCCCTGCTGGACGGTTTCCTCAATATCCACCAACCCTGTCTCAGGATAAAGCCGAAGGTAATCCGCCAATTCAGTCGTTGAATTTGAAAACCATACCGCACCATACACGACCGTGAGTGCGTTTTCAGAGCGGGAAGCGATGTCTACCAGGGAAATCAGGGATTGTGTGGAATCGATCTTGTGCATGAAGGCACTTAATTGGCCCCAATTCATGCGCTTGGCAATGGCTAGCATGCGTAACATGACCGATTCAAGATGATCTGTTTGCTGGCCACTTTGAACATTGGAACAGATCGTATCCAGATCCTTGCGGAAACCCGAATTCAAATGATCCTCTTCGTAAAGAAGTGCCGTTAACAATAGGACAGCATCAAACACCTCTCTGCCAGGATGATCCACAGGAGGGAAGTTGGAAAGAGGTTCAAGATGCCGCTTATTCAAAAGCCCAGCGACTCCGGGGCGATTGGAGTCCTCAAGATAGCCGATAACCTCATCACGAAATGGAACCGAAATCATCCAGGCGACTACCGTTTCACCACTGGGGGAATGTCTGCCCATCCATCCACCAATCAATGGGTCGGAGTCACCCTGGAGGAACCTGGATGGTTCATTTTCTCGGAATGCTTCCAATGCGGATTTCAGTTTCCCAACCCCCTTCTGACCGTCCTGCTGACACAAGTCATGCAGAAACGCAGCAGGTCCGGGTTTTTCAAGGCTGATCATTGAAAATGCCTCACTGATCAAGCCCGGTTCACGACTCCCAGCTTGAAGCACGACCCGATCGACGGCTCGCATGTGGGCGGGCATGAGGAAAGCCATCCCCAGTAGAAGCGAAGATACAAAAAGAAGAAGGGCGGATTTAAGGAACCTCATCAAACCAAGGGAGATCAAAACAAGTTCCGAATTCAAAATCAATGGCAATATACACTCGCTAAATGTCCTTGAGGGAAGATGCATGGAAGGTCATCTTCCTGGCAGATGCAACCCAGTCAGACTTTTTTTCATTGCCCTCGCTGCGGCAAGGCTACCCGTCCCAGTCTTGTAATGCGTTTTGTCTGCCAAACATGCGGCTTTGTGTATTTCTTTAATCCAACAGTCGCGGCAGCTGCCATCATCTTGAACCCAAGCGGTTCCTTATTGTTGATCGAGCGTGCCAAAGAGCCAGCCAAAGGAAAATGGGCTTTCGTGGGAGGTTTTATTGACCCTGGGGAAAGCGCTGAGGAAGGCTTGCAAAGGGAAATTCGGGAGGAAGTGGGTTTGCTTGTTCATGATATTCGATACCTTTGCTGTTATCCAAACGCCTATCACTATCTCGGAATTACCTATCCTGTGCTGGATTTTTTCTACACGGCACGCAGCAAGGCCCCCGATCTTAAACTGGATCCTGCAGAGGTGACTTCTCATCAGTGGCTAGATCCAGAGGAAGTAAAGGAAGAGGATCTTGCCTTTTCATCCATGCAGAGGGCCTTTCAGAGGTGGAAAAGCACATGAGACTTGAGATGCTGAATCTAACCTTGTTTCACTGGGGGCTTTTTTTGATTAAAAGCCTCCGTATTACCAAAATCACCCGGAAAGATGTGAACGTGTGATTTTGGTAAAGGGATGGTGCATCCGCACTCCACCGGACTCCACCAGCACGGTATCCCTTGCGCATTTATGGCATCATGGAATAACAGCCTGTATAAGGTTTCGGATATTCCAAGGGCAATGGATTGCGTTGCGTATTCAACATGAGGAAACAGGGCAAGCTAAGGCTCCATCCTTATGGCGGAAAGGTCGTAACATCGGATTTCCAAATCGTTCCTGAGGTAAACATGGCGGTTTGCAAAAGCCAGGCCTGACCATACAAGCATGCGACCTCCTACTCGATGGGTTGGGTCAATGAGCTTGATGCGATCGATTTCCTGGTATCCTTCCGGGGACAATACGGCTGAGATAAGTTCCCCATGATCATTGTAAATAAAGGTCCTCAGGGAACCGGGGTAATCATAGGTAAAAGCTGATGGCCATGCGCCTGGACGATCCATCTTTTGCGAACGAACGGGCAAGGATGTCTGCCATGTGTTACTGCCATCTCGAATATCAACACATTTAAAGTCGTGGCCACCCCCGGCAGAATACAGGTAACCATTTGCATCCAGATGCGCCGTGTTCAAGACTCCGGCGACACCCTTTCGAAGGTCATTGCCCCAGTGGATTGTGGCCGACTGATTGTCGGCTCCGACCTTGATGGCTACCGAAAGCCCCTTGTAACCCATGACATGTACCAAATCCCCATGAACCCGTGGTGCCCCGATAGCCATGCCGTAATGAGGTTTGGCCTTGGCAAACCAGTGTGAAAGGCCGTTGGCAGGATTCAGCGATGCGAGCCCCTCTCCATGCCAGACAAGCAGTTGTTCCAGGCCGTGGATCGTGGCGATCGTAGGTGGGCAATACCCCGGTTTGGAAGCCGAAAGTGAACGCCATCGCTCCCGTCCTGTGTTCTTATCAAATGAGACCACAGTGGAACCCCGTCCACCTACCATGCAGATCAGTTGGTCATTCCATACCAGCGGATGAGCCGCACAACCCCAGTCAGGAATCTTGAGGCGGTAATCCTCTTTAAAGTCGATGGACCACAACACCTTGCCAGAGACGGTCTGCAGGCAATGAAGATCCCCTTCTGCCCCCAATGCATAGACCCTATCCTCGTCTACTGTCGGGGTACAGCGAGGGCCGATGGCATAGAGACTCACGGTGGAATAAGGGCAGTAATACTCGTAATCCCAGAGAAGCCTGCCCGTATCAGCAGACATGGCGCGCAAACGTTCCTTACCCGGTGTGGATGTCCTGAAAAAATTAGGGTTACCACTTGTTGTTGGCGTGGCGTGGGATGTTGACACCCGGTCCATCACAAAAACACGACCATTGGAGATAGATGGGCTGGAATATCCTCCACCAAGGTCCTGTTTCCAGATCAAGGGAGGAGGTGGCTTGTCAAACGTGGTACGCAGGCCTATCTCGCGAATCGAGCCATCACCGTTTGGTCCCAGGTAATGTGGCCAGTCTTCGGCACACACCAGGCCCACCATAAGCAGGTTCCAAAGCCAAATGATGCGTCGCGGGCTGATCATGCTGCGTCCCTGTAAAGAGAATCAAGTTTGAGAAATAAAGATGGAGAGTCAGCCACGAACCTGCCTATGCTTACGGAGATGGTCTTGATCGCTTGGATGTGGATTTCATCCTTCCCGGGTGCTTGCCTCATGCGCAATTCCTTGCATAATCCTGACGAAACCATGGCTTTTGGAGGTCCTGAGGTTAAATGACAAAGGTCGTTCAAGGTTGCAAATCGGCCCTTGTTGGGAGGGTCTTCAGTGTCGACTCGCTGAGGCGCATATACAGGGCTCGATTCCAAAGGTGCGGACAGAAAATATGGATGGTTCCATGATCAATGACCGCATCCAGG
>JAAZXX010000338.1 GCA_014239995.1 Verrucomicrobiia bacterium | reverse complement strand
GGAGACGCTCCTCTTTTTCAAACTCCTGCGCATCATGTCACCTTACGTCATGATGGTCTGTGTTGCGGCGGTCATGATGGGCATCCTGAATGCGAGAGGGTTCTTTTTCATTCCCGCTCTCGGGGCAAGCACCCTGAACATTGTCATGATCGCATCTGTTTACCTGATTGCCCCGCGATTCGGTTCGGACCTGCCGGATCAGGCAAGAGGACTTGCGGTTGGCATTTTGTTAGCGGGAGTTACCCAGACATTGTTTCAGTTTCCTCTTCTTTTCAAAGAGGGGTATCGGTTTCATTGGGTTCATCCCTGGAAGGATGCAACTGTAAAGAAACTTATTTCACGAATCCTTCCGGGTGTCATCGGTGTGGCAGCATTTCAGGTAAATATCGTATTGACCAATGCCATTGCATTTACGGAAGGAAAAAGCATTGTGGCTTCCTTCAATTATGCCACCCGAATCATGGAGCTTCCTCAGGGAATTTTCGGCGTATCCCTTGCTACTTTCCTGCTTCCGATGCTTTCTGGATTGGCTGCTGAAAAAAAATACGGGCAATTTCAGGGAACTTTACGCCAGGGAATGAGTTACCTGATTTATGCAAACTGGATGGCTACCGTTTTGATTTTTGTCATGGCTGAACCCATCATCAGGCTCTTGTTCGAGGGTGATCAGTTTGGTCCAGACGCCACGCAGAGGGCCTCGATGGCTCTTAAATGTCTCATTCCAGGACTTGTCTCCTTTTCCTTGGTAAATGTTCTGGCTCGAGCCTTTTTTGCTCTTGGAGATATCAAGACTCCCATGTTCATCAGTATATTCAGCCTGGCCTCCAATCTTATTTTTGCCATTTTTCTCATTCCCACTTTTCAGCAGGCAGGCATGGGAGTCGCAAATAGCTTAAGTTCCTTTGTCAACCTGGGGCTTCTCTGGTATGCCATTCGACGAAAATTTCCAAACATGAAAGTCCAGGAAATGCGGGTTCCAACCTGGACGGTGCTGGGAGTGGGTTTGCTGACGGGGGTGTTAACATGGTTAACCCTTCAGGCGGTGATTGGAGTCATTGGACATCGCAATCTTTTATCGAACCTGGCAGAGGTGTTCATACCTCTTGTTTTGGGAACCTGCTTTTATGGGCTCGCCACTTACTGGTCGGGTGTGCCCACCGCACGCGAGCTCGTAACTTTGTTGCAACAAAAACTGGACAGACACTAGCAATTTTCATAAAAGAACATGGTCCCAGATACGTTCAAACAAGACAGTTGTTGCTCTGTATAATATGGCCAATAAAGCAAAACGCATTGACATGGGCATCTGGATGAAGCTCACCAAGCTGGTCATGCTGTTAGTCGTCCTTGCGAGCAGTATGGCCGTCTTCCAGTGGTATAAACCGGTCATAAAAAAGAATGAGGGCATGCAGAAGCGTATCATTCAATTGAAAAAGCAACTTACCGAGGAGCAGGACTTTGCCGACCAAATGAACGCAGCCATAGGGGCCATTGGCACCAACAATACGACCTTGGAACGGATGGCAAGGGAGAAATTGGGTTATGCCAGCCCAGGGGAAAAGGTAATCCGCTTTGAAACAGTAAATGCTCAATTGCCAACCAATTGATGGCATGTCAGTTTCCTCCGAGGCTGGAACATACCTATCTCGACCCTGATCCCCTGGCTCTCACCCTGGGAATGCATGAGTTTTCACTGTCCATTAACTCCAGGTAACCTTCACGGTATGTCGGATATTTATACACAAACCCCTTCAATCCACTAAGTTTTTCACTCCGAATCCGCTTATTGGTAGCCCGTCGCTTGATGGGTCTCACCGAATCAGTGTCTAACTTTGGAAGAGGTGAAGATCCTGTTTGCTTCGCAAGCCAGGCATAAAGTTTGGATTGCAAAACAGGTTGTGCATCGCTCGTATTGTAAACATGGCCACAGACACCTTCATGCATGGCGCTGATCACGGCACTCGCAGCATCGTGCCGGTGAATCATGTTGACCCAGCGCTTTCCTGAGGATTCAATCACAGCGGTGCCATCCTGAATCCTCTTCATTGCGTAACTTCGCCCCGGCCCATAGATACCTGAAAGCCTCATGATCACCCAACAGTTCATCGAGATGGAATCTTGCCGCTTCAGCACCTCTTCCGCCTGCAAGAGGATTTTCCCCGTCTCGGATGGCGGTCGCGTGGGCATCTCCTCGTCAACCCACTCACCATCATCCTGTCCATACACCCCAGTACTGCTAAGATAAATCATCTTCTTCTTCAAATGTCCTTCAAGTCTGTGAATGATATTTTGAAGACCTTGGCAGTAAATACGTGTGTAATCCTGGCTTCCTCCCTGACTCGAAGAGGCGGCGTAGAGCGCATAATCAAAGTCCCCAGATATGACAGAAAGGGATTCCCGGCAGGTCAGGTCCGCTTGAACCCAACGGATCCCGGGATGTGTGGATGAGATGAGTGAAACCGGTCGTCTTCGACTCAAGGCAATGACCTCCATCCCCTGCTCCGCCAGTCTTTGGCCTACCAAAGAACCCACATATCCATAACCAGCGATCAAAACGCGTTTCCTTCTCTGGTTACTCGCGTTGTTTTCAAAAACCTCCATGCTTGGCCAGTGTTCCGCTCAATGATACGATTGACCAGTCAATTCGGTGGCGTATCACCCACCCTCGATATTAAGTTTCACATGGAAAACGCATCTACAGCAACATCAAGGGTCAAGGGACCACTTAGACGGCCTGAGCTCCTGGCACCTGCCGGCAATTGGGACTGCATGCGGGCGGCAGTTCAGAATGGTGCAGATGCCGTCTATTTTGGATTGAGTGGTTTCAATGCACGGATGCGCGCAGACAATTTCAATGTAGAGGATTTACCATCCATCATGGCATACCTGCATGAACGCAGGGTTCACGGATATGTCACCATGAACACCCTTGTTTTTAGTGCGGAAATTCACGAGGCAAGGACACAGATCATGGCCATGGTGAAAGCTAACGTCGATGCGGTGATTGTACAGGACATAGGACTGTGCCAACTCATTCGATCCGTCAGCCCTGATTTTCCCATCCATGCCTCCACCCAAATGACCGTTACCAGCAGCAAAGGAGTCGCCTTTGCACACGCCCTTGGGTGCCAGCGTGTGGTGATGGCACGTGAGTGCTCTCTGAAGGAATTGGCCGCTATTCAATCAGAAACCCAAAAACAGGATGATGACCACATCGCCCCACCAGGGCTCGAGATCTTTGTGCACGGCGCCCTTTGTGTGGCATACTCAGGACAATGCCTGACCAGTGAATCACTTGGTGGTCGCTCAGCTAACCGTGGGGAATGTGCCCAGGCTTGCCGCATGCCCTACGAACTTGTCAAGGATGGACAGACCATCGACTTGGATGACCAAAACTACCTTTTAAGTCCGCAGGATCTTGCGGGTTTGCCGGTGGTTCCTGACATCATGCGCATGGGTATTCACTCCTTAAAAATCGAAGGAAGACTCAAGTCACCCGCATACGTGGCCAATGTAACCTCCGTTTACCGAAATGCCATTGACCGCCTCATGGCATCCGAGGATGCACAGCCCTTGACCGGAGAGTCCCTTTACAAGGAATCCAAATACGAGCTTGAAATGGCATTTTCGCGCGGCCTTTTCACAGGATGGCTCGGTGGTATCGACAACCAAGCCCTGGTGCATGCACGTTTTGGAAAAAAGAGGGGCGTCTTTCTAGGGACTATCCTTTCATTTCACCGGGAAGGTTTCACACTTGAGACATCCCAGCCACTCAAGGCCGGGGATGGCATCGTGATCGATCAAGGCAAAGCGGACGCTCTGGAACAGGGTGGGAGGCTCTATAAAGTTGTTCCCGAAAAGAGCGCTCGTGGCACCCCTTCAGGCGCATACCGCCTGGCGCTCTTCTTCAAGCACAAGCATCTCGACTTCTCACGCATCAAAAAAGGTGACAAGGTTTGGAAGACCAGCGATCCAGCGTTGGAACGTTCCTGGAATTCAAAGAAGCAAACCGATACGCGTAAGTCCAGGCTTTCACTCTGCCTGCAAGTGTCCGGAAGCCCCCATTCACCTCTTGAGGTAAAGGTCACCCACCCGTTGGAAGGTCCAACCTTCACGGTGCGATCGGCCATGGACCTACAGGATGCGGTTCGCTGTCCATTGGATGCAACCATCTTGCGTAGACAGTTTGGAAGATTGGGAAATACACAGTATCAGCTGGACCAATTGAACTTTGATGTCCACCCTCAAACCATCCTGCCACTGAGCGAGCTCAACCGCATGCGTCGTTTGTTTGTCCAGCGGCTCGACACGATGGCAAGGCGAGGAGAGAAAGCCTCCTGGACTTTGTCTGCAGAGGCATTCCAAGCGCCATCCTTCCAATTTTGGAACCACCGGAATCGTACCAGAAACTCAGTACAACTCATACCTCTGGTGCGGAATATGAACCAACTGGATGCCGCCATGAGGTCCAGCAGTTCTCAAATCTACTGTGAATTCGAGGATCCCAAGGAATACCGGGCAGCTGTCAAACAATTCCATCACCGCAGGAAAAGTGCACCCAGTTCCGATTCAACGGATGGCATATGGGTCGCACCACCACGGATCTGCAAACCAGGTGAAGATTGGATTTTAGATCTCATACTTTCATCCGGTGCGGATGGGTATCTCATTCGAAACCACGATCAACTTGCGTTTTTCAAGGAGTCGAACTGCATCGCTGACTACTCCTTCAATGTCGCGAACCACTGGACAGCAGATTACCTGCTTCGGACATTTCCCTTTGCACGTTTGACGGCCTCCTACGACCTCGACGTCAACCAGTTGGCCTCTTTATGCCACCATACACCCAGTGGAGCCCTTGAGGTCACCCTGCATCAACACATGCCCATGTTTC
>JAAZXX010000337.1 GCA_014239995.1 Verrucomicrobiia bacterium | reverse complement strand
GGTTCACATGTTTGATAAGGTAGCAGGACGGATAAACCAAGTCCCAGAGCAAACTGCAGGGGAAGGTGGTTCAAGCATTGCGCACGGTTTGTAATGGACTTTTCAAGTGCTTCAGAAAGAATAATGTGGAGAGGGGAACAAGCAGATGAGGCGTTAAAAAATGATGGTCATACCTGAAGAGCTTAAGGAAGTGTTCTGCTGTTTGAAGTGCAAAAAAGTGGATGCAGAATACATAATTTGCGAAGGAAAGACAGATTATGTGGACTCGAGACTTAGTACCAGGACAGTCTGGAGATGTAAAAAATGCTCAAGCGAAGTTTTTTCATATGGTGAAACTGAGCCTAAGTTTGTAGGTATGGCCTGCTTCATACTTGCCATGGTTGTTTGCATCATAGAAAACACCCTTGGATATTTCATTGCGGGAACCCAATTCGACGTCTTACTTGGTCATGATGTAGTGATATTTTTGATCTTTTTTGGACTTTATCTGGTTACGGTCAGTGAACACAAACACGTAAAAAAATTACTTCAAAACCATATCAGGCATGGGGGAGAAGTTGACTTAACCGTTGAATATGCGCCTCGATCATTTCCTACATTCCAAAATTATTTCAAACAGGTCAAAAATTTACTTCAAAAAGATACCGGGCAGGAAGGGAAAGTTGAAGCCACCAAAGGAAGAAATCAATATTTCCTTCATTACATGTTCGTCTTCATTGTGATTGCTTTTGTGTTCACACTGTTGCTCACCCTGTGGGTGACCTAGGGGGAATCTTTTTTGTAGGGGCCGCAATTTACCTCGACGCTCCTTCAGCCCGTCGTGCGTTTGCCTTGAGTATCCTCACATTTTCGATTGGGTTTTATGGTCCATTTTTGTCTCTCATTAAATCCTCCCAGTAACGAGTGGCCTGGATGGTAGAGGATATGACAGCAGTGGATGAGGTGGTGATGGATAGACTCGCACACGCGAGGGTTTGTTATACGGTTTCTAATGGGTTCATTTGCGGCTTAGTTGCTTGGTGCTTGGAGTCCACTATGAGGGGTTTGAAGGACTTGTTAATACCATGAAACGTTCCACCTTTCATGGATGGTTTTCCGCCCTGCGTAATTACAATATCCACACGAGACAGGGGCATCCTTCTTGGGTAAATCTGCATGTTACAAATGAAGTCCGAATTTGTAATAGATAAGTAAAATATAAAACGGTTCAATGGTGGTTGTTGACCGATTCTTGTTTCGTCCGGAAGCGATATTATCATGATGGATTCATATAATAACCAAGCTCAAAAAAACGCTCTAACCGGTTTGCTTTCTTTAATAGCATCCATCATTTCAATGCTGGGTCTATTTATGTGTATGGCCATGGCAGGGCATTACGTCATGACTGAAAAGGGTCAGGATTCACCAGAAATAATGATAACAGGTTTGATGATGTTTCTTTTTGCGGGTGCAGCAGTTGTATCTATCGTCCTGGGATGTGTCGGGCTATGCGCGAAGAACAAAAAGAAAATGTTTTCAATCATTGGTATTGTTATCTCAACCCTTGCCTTGATGATTCTTGGTTTATTGATATTTATCGGCTTGAGACAGGGCAGGCAAATGACAGATCCGACAGGTTTCAAGAAACCGTTGCATTATGAATATCATTATAAATATATCCCACCGGAAAACGTAAAGATTTACCTGGAAGTGGAGGCATTCTGGAAGAAGGTGCACCTTAAGGCCATGGCAGATAATACAATGCTCGGATGGGTCCTCTGCAAAATAGAGCCAAGTGATCAACAAAACATACAGTATAACTTTGTAACAATTAATATATACGACTCCATGGAAGGAGTTCAGCAAGGAAGCGGTTCTACTGAAAAATTTAACGATGTCTAAGGTTTGGCATATCCTTGAATCATCCATTCGCAGTGGGCGTCTCCCGGGACAGCATTCCCAGCTGGATCACAGGAGATGCACTGACGGGTTCAGAGGGCTTGATTCGAGTGGAAATCCCTGCGGATTACCAAGGAACCATCACCTATTACTGTACCGCCCATACCTCCATGACCAGGACATTGAAGGTGGGGGAGGCAGATGTGGATGCGTTTACCGTTTCTGGAAAAGTGACCCTGGTGGGGGATGCAAACAGCCTTCCGGTGGCAGGGGTGAGCATTTCCCTCCATCAGAATGGCAGCGACATCGGCACCCTGAGTGATGCCAATGGGAAATACAGCTTTACCCTGGCTTCCGGGGCGGGTATCGAGCTCACAGCAAGCAGAGCTCACGGAAAAGGCAAGGCCAGCGCAGGGGTTGACGTGGTCGACATTGTGGAGATGCGCAATCACATCCTGGGTCGAACGCCTTTTGGAACCTCCCGCAAGTTGGTAGCCGGCGATACCAACCGCGATGCCTCGATGGATGTGGTCGACATCGTGGCTGTGCGTAACGTCATCCTGACACGAAAGGATTACTTCTCTGAAGATGCCGATGGTAAAAAGCAGACCTTCTGGCGCTTTGTGGATCCGGACTTCAACAACCTGTCGGTCGACCAGGCTTTTGATCATGTGGCAGCATCTGAAAAGATCAATCTAGCTTCCTTGGAGGGCGATGTGCTGGACCAGGACTTTCCGGCATCAAGCTGGGTGATGTCCATGGGGATTGGACGGATCCCAACGCCACCACCCTTTCGGACCGGGCATCCCTTCAGACCGAAGACCTCATGAGAGCCTGGGCTCACCGCGGGTATCTCCAGATGGCTCGGTATGGGTTGATCTCCACGCTGAGAAAACCGAAGGCCTTGTGGGGATGCAGTTTGGCCTGAAATGGGATGAGCAAATACTCCAACTCGAAGTTTTAGAAAACCACCAGCTAAAGGGTTACAGCCCGCAGGCCCACAGCCATCTGCACGGTGGTCGTGCCGGTGTCGTATGGGATGATGCGACCTTGAGTGGTGTCGACATTCAGGCCAACCAGCCCGTGATGACCCTGCACTTTGCGCTACAGGCAGGGGCTGATCGAGGTACAATGATCGAACTCATCCAACCTATGCTGGTTGGGTTAGAAGGAAACACGCAGGTCTCGATGGGAGTGGCCAGTTACTACCACCCCGAAGGAGGCACCCTGCTGAGGAGTCAGGACTTGATCCAATCGCTGCATCGCAGCGAGGGAGGCCTGAGACTCGAGTTTGAGACTCGGAATGGCATGAGCTATGTGGTGGAGAGCACCCATGATCTGAGCCCAGGTGACTGGCAGGCGGTGAAGACCCTCGAAGGCAGTGGCCGGCATGAGGTTGTAGAGGTAACTACAACTGAACAGGCTCAGACCTACCTTCGGGTGAGAGAAGTCAGAGGCATCCTCAAGTAAGATGGAATCAGATGGCAGCGGTTTCTGTGCATTGCATCGCCCGATTTCAGCAATCAATCGGTGGCGTGGATTTGATTTATCAGGGCATACTTTGCTTGTCGGTTGGGGGACCGTCATCGAGAACACGAACCCTCTCACTCTGGATACGCAATGTAAGGAGTGAGGGGGTTTTCTTTTCCAAAATCACCCAAAAATTGTGTGTGGTCTAATATATATCAATGGGGGTGCCCCAACCGAAGCTTCTCCTCCATTTTCCAAAAGCACCTTAAGCATGGCAGGTTGGTAGATGTGAGACATGTTCATTTCCTCAACGATGAAGTCTTCCGAGGTGTGCTTTGGAACTTTGGGAATCATGGTCAACACCTATCCGAATGTGATGTTGAAAACAAGTTAAGCGTGGAGACAATGCGTGGGCTTTTGCGCAGGGGAATTGACACAAAAACAGTTCGGATGAACTTTCCTATGCCTGATGGGTTTGAATGATGAGCCGAAGTTTCAAATAAGACATCAAAATTGAAATATCCTATACTTTATCTATACTCGACTCAGGGTAGTCGATGGCGTTTGCAGTCCTTGAAAATGACGGAAGCCTCTTGATAAGAGGGTTTTTGTGGAGCCAGCTGTCGGAATTGAACCGACGACCGACGGTTTACAAAACCGTTGCTCTACCGCTGAGCTAAGCTGGCATCCCGTGCCCCCATGGGAAATGGGAACGCTCCCAAAAGGCTGTATCTTTTATGTGAGACTCCAAAAAAACACAACACAAAAAGGAATATGAATACACAATATGCCCCAATGATATCTGACGCGCTGACCCATCTGTTTTTCAGCATGGGTGGTTACTCGGGCCACCGCCTGAAAACGGACCCAAAATGATCGAGTCGTTTTGAATCATCAAAACGACTCACGATGAAGCAAAAAGACATAAGCCAGAAGAAATCATTTGCCTCTTGCGTGCATTCGACTGCAGCGATCTTCACCAGGTGGCCTTTGTCGATATCTCATCAAATGTTAAAATCCTCAGGGGGCTTCGAACATGCCTTTCATAGTTACGTAAGTCCCCTGAAAACAATGGAATGCAGAGGAATCTCAAGTTCAATGAACATTACCCTTGACTAAATACCACTGAACTCAGATGTTCACTAACATGGCGAAAGTGCAATTCCTTCAGGCTGGCTGCTTCTCCTTTACCTCGTCTTTACCAGCCTTTCCTTCAACAAGTGTAAAACTCACTGCGGCAGATGGTTCGATAAGGGTTTCCGTTCTATTCTTTTGTTCTGGACTCCAGCCATTCGCTCACCAGACTCAGAGCCCGTTCACCTACGGATTCGCACGGTTTTCTTGGGTGCGTCAACAACCGGAGGGAAGCCCACACAGGGAAAAGCGTGGGTCTCAAGCGGGATACGCATCCTGTTCAAGTCATTCGGCCTCGATATTTCAAGGTACCACTGGGGACGAGCTCGGGGACTCGGAACATAAAGAGAAGGAGCTTGGTCAAGGTAAGCTCGCTGACGCACTGTCCGAGCCAAGGAAAGCAGCACGCGTAGGAGC
>JAAZXX010000336.1 GCA_014239995.1 Verrucomicrobiia bacterium | reverse complement strand
AGCGCTCAGCGCTCTACCGTCGCGCCCTGGCACCGACCACTACCCTTTCAGGCATGGTTGGCATCCTTGCTGGAGTGATCGGGTGGATGACTTCCATAGATTCCGCAGCTGGTTTCAGCCTCTTCTGGTTAATGACAGGAGGGATATGCCTACTGGGTTCGGTCGTATTGATGCGTCGACAGGCGTGGAGGGATGATGAACCTTTCTGGTCTCCACCCACCCGAAGGGTGATCCAGGCCACATGCCCTGCCCTCTTTGCAGGCGGATGTTTGGGAATGATTGGAATTGTCCAGCCTGGCATCAGTAAATCTTTCCTTTGGAACCTTCCCTCACTCTGGATGATTTTCTATGGCTGCGCCTTGTTTTCTGCAGGTTTTTTCATGCCCAGAGGTATCAAGCTATTTGGCAGCGTTTTTGTTTTGTGCGGTGTTGTTTCCATGTACCACTTCACAACAGAATCGCTGAACCAGACATTGCCGCGTATTGTGCATGCCCACATCGTAATGGGATCCTCCTTCGGTATCATGCACTTTTTTTATGGTATTTATCTGTTCTTGACGGAAAACAACCGACCTAACCCAAGCAACCAACCATGAAGACGGAGACCTTCAACCAACTCAACAAGGTGATTCATGAAAAAGGACGCATGGCCATCATGACGATTCTCGCCTCCAATCCCGAGATGTCCTTCAAGGAACTCAAGGAATCCCTTGGCATGACAGATGGTAATCTCAGTGTCCATATACGCACACTCCAGCAAGCTGGTTTTGTGGTGATTTCCAAAACCTTTGTACGAAACAGGCCGCATACCAGTTATCGTCTGACAAGCGAGGGTGTGCATGCCTTTGGCACATACATCGACGTTCTCGAGGAGATTGTACGAATGGGTCGAGGAGTCGCATAAAAGCAAGACAGATTCACACCCGACCTTACAGTAGCGCTTTGCACAACAAATTACTTTAAATTAATCCATTATGAAGATTCGACTTGCTCGCCACATGGGACTCTGCTTTGGAGTCAAGGACGCTATCCAGTTGGCCGAAGAAAGGGCACACCATGGTCCAACAACCATCTTGGGCCCCTTGGCACACAACCAGACCATTCAACAGCGTCTCACGAAACGTGGAGTCGCATTCGTAGAACGACATCAGGATGCGAACACGAGAGATCTGATCATCACCGCACATGGTATATCGAATCACACTCGCCAGTCGGTTCAAGATGCTGGCTTTAACATCAGGGATGCCACTTGTCCGCTGGTGCATTTCGCACATCGTACGCTTCATTCCTTGGTGCAAGATGGCTTTTATCCCGTCATTATCGGAAAAAGAGATCATATCGAAGTAAGGGGGCTGACCGGTGATTTACGAACATTTTCCATCGTAGAAGAAGCTTCAGATATCGACGAGATACCCCATGTGCCGAGGATTGGCATCGTGTCACAGACAACACAACCCATAGAAAGGGTGCGGGCGTGGGTTCAGCAGATCGAAGACCGTTTTCCTGACTCGAAGGTATGTTTCAAGGATACCGTTTGCCAACCCACCAAGCAACGACAGTCTGCAGCCCTTGACCTGGGTCGATCGTGCGATGTTGTGATTGTCATTGGTGGAAAGAATAGCAATAATACACACCAGCTCACTGAGACGGTTTCGCGACATTGTGAGCGCGTCCACCAGATTGAACGAGTTGCCGATCTTGATCCTGACTGGTTCTTCTCCACGGACGAAGTCGGAGTGACTGCGGGAACCTCAACACCCGGGGAGGTGGTACGGCCGATCCTGGAACGCCTGACAGAATGGGCACGTTCGAGCAGGGAACCTGCCTTGTTGATTGAGTCAAGCGCTACTGGCGCTCGTACTCCCCTTTCCCCACTTTTTTGAGCACGGTAAATCCGGCTTTTTTAGCATCACTGAAGGAAACCGGTTTGGTGATGGTCGGCGTATTGAATCCTGAAATCAATTTTTTAACGGCTTTCTTGCACAATGGGCAGTTGGTCAGGGGCTTGGCTGACAAAGGACGGCGCAGCGTAAAGTTTCCACCACAGACACTGCACTGTTCATCATTTTCCAGCTTGTATTCGTATATGGGCATACCACTTATTTCTGGCATAAAGTCAACACAACAAAAAGAAAGAAATGATGAATGACACTTTGATTCAAACTCCTCTGAGGAGTTGAGACAAACGACTGGGTCTCCTGACACATTTTTTTCGCTGGCGATGACCCTCAGCAAAGGATAAACATAATTCCGAGCGAGGTTGATCGCGGTAAATCTGCAAACACTCAAAAATTCGCGATCGTCCTTGAACGGAACCGCATCAGCATTGCAGTCAAGTCATGTCAACTAGGAAAAAAAGACGCAGAGGCATTCTTGCCGGAGGCAATTGGATTATCGATCAGGTCAAGATGATTGATGTCTTCCCACAACAGGAGTCCCTTGCCAACATCAGCACCCAGTCCCAAGGGACAGGCGGATCGGCTTATAACATCTTGATGGACCTGGCCAAGATGGAGGCACCTTTTCCACTACAAGCGGCGGGGCTCGTCGGAAACGATGCGCTGGGCACTTTCATCCTTTCCGACTGCAAGGATCACAACATCCAAACAAGACACCTGAAGACAACCAAGCTAGCGGATACCTCCTATACCGATGTCATGACAGAGGTGAAAACGGGAAGGAGAACTTTTTTTCATTATCGCGGTACCAATGCCCTTTGGGATGGACTGGGACTGAATTTTGAAAAACTTACCTCAAAAATATTCCACCTTGGTTATCTTTTGCTCCTGGATGCCATGGATGCACCGGACAAGCAATACGGCACACGGGCCGCAAAGATTCTGGCAACAGCACAAAAAGCAGGGCTTAAGACCTCGGTAGATGTGGTCAGTGAAGACAGCCAGCGATTCGCAAAAATCGTGAAACCTGCATTAAAGCACACTGACTATTGCATCCTGAATGAGTTTGAAGCCGGCAGAACAACGGGGTTCAAGATCCGCACTGAGGAAGGCACATTGGATACCGTGGCGCTGAAGCATGCCTCCGGAGCACTGCTCCAGTGCGGCATTCGTGAACTCGTTGTCATTCATTTCCCCGAAGGCGCCTTTGCCCGTACACTGGATGGACAGGATTTCTGGCAATCATCACTCAGGCTACCTCAAAAATACATTGTCGGTTCAGCTGGTGCTGGAGATGCCTTTTGTGCAGGTCTGCTCTACGGTCTACATGAGGGCTGGGACATTCAGCATTCGCTCAGAGTCGGCGTATGCGCTGCTGCAGCTTCCTTGTCACATCCAACCTGCACCGGAGGCGTTCCCAGCCTGGAAACCATGCTGAACCTTTGTAAAAAATACAAATTTCGCGCAAACCTTCTGAACCGGGAGTAAATCGCGGTTAGCAGGCAGGAATGAAGAAGCTTTCAAAACAGCCTCTACCTGCCGGGGAACGCATGGAGCCTCAAGCCCTTTCCATGTATTTGCCTGTCCGGGTATCCACGCGGATTTTTTCTCCAGTCTTGATGAAGAGGGGCGCTTGGATGGAAATACCAGTCTCCAGAGTGATTGATTTCTGGACGTTGTTTGCAGAGTCTCCCTTGATACCCTCCGGAGCCTCTGAAACGACAAGCGTAACACTGGCAGGAATTTCTACCATGACGGCACGCTCCTCAATGGAAGTGACGGTCACTTCACCATTTTCGACAAGATAGTCCTTGGCATCTCCCACGATACTGGGTGAAATGGTCACCGTCTCATAGGTTTCCGGATCACAGAAAACAAAGTCTTCCTTATCCATGTAGCTGAATTCCATCTTCTTGGTGAAAAGGGGGACAATTTCCACCTTCTCGGTGGAACTGAAACGAACATCCGAAGATTTTCCGGTGCGAATACTACGCATGCTTACCTGCACAAAGGCACGTAAGTTTCCGGGAGTACGGTGTTGCATGTCCAAGATGACGGCGACATCACCCTTATAGTTAACCGCCATTCCTCTTCGTAAGTCATTTGCCGTGGCCATATAATCAAGTCAAAGGTTTCGTACGTTGTTCATGCCTGCAGTCAAAGGCTGGGATCAGACAACTGGGGCTATTCAATCACTGATGTTCCGGCGATGGCAAGCCTGCATTCTTCATGCGTCCAGATGAAATCCCACTGCATTACTTCCTTTGAGGTAAAATGACGGTCTAGATCCATCAGGCTATCTGCTGTTTGTTTTGCTGGAGGAATCTCGGCATGTGCCATGCATTACCCGATCGATAAAACCGGATGTCGGTCAAAATCCCGGGACCACTAAAGCATACCCCCTGCCCTCAGAACCGTTTCCTGAACAGCCAGATCGTGATCAAGTGAAAATGCCATTTTCTTTTGACCGCGTATCGCCAGGACCAAATCCCTGAAATCGCCGTGATAACGCTCAGATTTGCCAAATTCCACGGTTTGTACCCCCCGTTTGAAGCCACCCATCGGATTCTCAAGTGTCAAACGGACCGATGGTGGCTCCAGTGGTCTGATTTCCAAGGTTCCGTTTTCGCCACAGACCACCAACTGCCGGCGGGCAAAACCATCCACTTCAATCAGGGCACTACGCACAGTCGCCACCAAGTCTGGATATTCAAGCACAGCCAGCTGGTTGTCAGCCAGTGGATCCGCAGGTTTTCTGGAGTATCGGTTAAAGGCGTGTACCTTTTGAGGCTTGCCGAAGAGGAAGACAATGGCATCAATCACATGGCAACCAAGCTCGAACATCGTACCTCCCTCAAACGCTGCCAAGCCCTGGCGTACATGATCGCCTGATTTTTTACTCATGACCGCTTCCACCGAGAACACCTTGCCCAGCCATCCTTCCCGAACGGCCCTGACACAGAGTTCAAAGGCCGGGTTGTAACGGAACATGTAACCCATCTGTATGATTCGTTTTTGGGAACG
>JAAZXX010000335.1 GCA_014239995.1 Verrucomicrobiia bacterium | reverse complement strand
AGACCCCCGGCACCCGTAATCCAGACTTTATCAGAGGCTTTCATGTTGCTTCGTATCGGGGATTTCCCCCGCGAGGGATCTCACGAATTTACCAAGTGTCTCGTTGGTTGGCCCGTAGCCATGGCGGTAGATGTGGTATTCCAGGTCATGCAACAGGGCCTCCGCCGTGGGGTAGCGCTTCTCAACGTCTCGCTGGAGTAAGCGTTGCAGGATGTCGTTGAGATCCCCTGTGACAATGTTTGATTCACATCGAAAATCAGGGATGGGCATCTTCAGGATATTTCGGCGTGAATCGCTCGGAGACGCTCCAGTGAACGGGTTGCGACCAAGTAGCAGGCAGACCAGCACGATACCCGTTGAAAAAAGATCGGAGCGCGGATCTGTCCTTTCAAAGGAAGCCTGTTCGGGGCTCATGAAGTCGGCTTTGCCTGCGGCGACCTCACCCTCTCGGTGGACCAGATAACCGGCAGCCTTGGCAATGCCAAAGTCGGTCAACTTGACGTCTCCTTCGTAGGCGACCATGACGTTATTGAGACTTACGTCACGGTGCACAATATGCAGAGGTCTGCCTTCCCCATCGGTTTTTTGATGGGCGTATGCAAGTCCCCTGGCAACACGACTGGCGATGAAAACTGCAAGCTCAGGTGGCAGTGACCTTTCGTTGCTTTTGATCAGTTTGAGTAACTGTGCCAGGTTCATGCCTCGAATGAATTCCATGGCGATGTAACAGGCGCCTTGCGATTCGCCTAGATGATATGTTTGTACAATGTTGGTATGGATGAGGTTGGCTACCAGCTTTGCTTCGCCAATGAAGTTGCTCAGGAATTCCGGTTGATCCGCGAACTCATTACGGATGAGCTTGATTGCCACCGTCTTCTTAAAATCCTGGGCACCATGTTGACAGGCTTCATATACCAGCCCCATGCCACCTTTCGCCAACTTACGGAGAAGCTCATAGCGAAAGGTGTCTTGGATGTTGGTGACATTGTCTTCCATGGTCATGACGTCGGCGTGGGAGTGTGAAGGCCCTAACCTTGAGCCCCTGATCTCTTAATATGGGGCCTTTCGTGTATGAGGGACAATGCCAAACATACCTGCGACGGGCCGTTTTGCATGCCTCATGTAATGATCACGCTTTTTGTTTTGGGCGGTTTCGTTGATTTTCAGTCATGTGCTTCGAAGTTCCTACTTGGCGAATTCAATACAACGGGTCTCACGGATCACGGTGATCCTTATCTGACCGGGATACTGGAGTTCCTCCTCGATTCTGCGAGCCAGCTTTCTTGAGAGATCAAACGCCTGATCATCGGTAATGATCTCGGGTGAGACGACAACCCGAACTTCTCGACCAGCCTGTACGGCAAAACACTTCTCAACACCCTCAAAAGACTTTCCGATCTGTTCAAGATTCTGGAGCCTTTGAATGTAGGTTGTCATGCTCTCCGAGCGAGCGCCCGGTCGCGAGGCACTGATGGCGTCGGCTGCGCTGACGAGGATTCCGAAAACAGATTGGTGAGGTACCTCGTCGTGATGGGCTGCAACGGCATTCACGACCGGATCCTTTTCTCCATGCTTACGGATATAATCGGCTCCTATTGCGGCGTGCGATCCTTCCATGTCGTGCTTGATAGCTTTGCCGATATCATGGAGAAGTCCGGATTTTTTTGCATCCGTGATGTCCAGTCCAAGCTCAGTGGCCATCAGTCCTGTAAGATGTGCCACCTCGACGGAATGACTCAGTACATTTTGTGAAAAACTGTTTCGAAAATGGAGGCGCCCCAGTGTTTTGACGATTTCGGGCTGGATGGGCGGGATCCCGGTGCGGTAAACGGCTTCCTCTCCCAAACGTGTCACCGTTTCCTCTACCTCCTCCTCAACCTTGTGCACGACTTCCTCGATGCGGGATGGGTGAATACGTCCATCCGCGATCAGCCGGCTCATGGCTTCTCGGGCCACCTCTCTACGGACAGGATCAAAGGCGGAGAGCACCACGGCATTGGGTGTGTCATCGATCAGAACGGTGACACCGGTGGTTGCCTCAAAAGCCCGAATATTACGTCCTTCCCGCCCGATAATCCGGCCCTTGATATCATCCCCAGTAAGGGCCACCGTGGATGTTGTGCAGTCGAAGGTATGTTCACCCGCGAATCTCTGGATGGCCAGGCTGACAATCCTGCGTGCCTTTGTTTCCGCATCCCGTTTGGCATCCTCAAGGATATGGCGGCTCACATCCTGGGCATCTTTGATGGAAGATGCCTCGACCTCCTTGAGGAGAAGGGCCCTTGCCTCGGTTTCGCTGAGGCGGGCGATTGTTTCCAGATCCTTCTGTCGCTGTCCGGAGAGTTTATCCAACTGCTCTGTTTCCTGGTTCAGATGATTCTGGGCTTCCTCGAGGCGTGACTGTTGTTTTTGAAGTATCTGCTCCTGGTTGACAAGGCCCTCAAGCTGGCGATTGATCAGGGATTCTCGCTCGTTCAGACGGGATTCCTTTTGAGAGGTTTCCTGGCGTGCGCTTTCGATTTCCTCATCCAGTCGAGTGCGTTCCGCCTCGGCGTCCAAGGCAGAACGCTCCGACGCCTTGGATAGCAGAAGTCCTGCATCCGCTTCAGCTTGGCGAAGTAGCGATGCTCGATCCTGTTGGCATTGTCGCTGCTGGCGTTGCATCCAAAAGTAACACAGCGCGCAGCCAAACAAGGCGCCTCCAGCCAGCCAAGGCAGGGATCCCGTGCTCCAAACAGCAATAAACATTTTACTTTCACTCACCTGGAAACGACTTTCACCGAATCGCCGGGAGTGATGATCCAATTCATTTTCTGGTCCAAGGTTTCATTGGGAACCGACTCAACCCACTGAAAGTTTAAGGCGATCCCGCAGCGAATACCGACCTGGGTGCTGAGCAATTGGTCGTAATAACCTTTGCCCCGTCCCAGTCGCCATCCTCTCCTATCAAAGGCCAAACCGGGGACCAAGGTCAAGTCCATGTGTGACAGATCTTCCCTTTGGCAGGCTGGATGAGGTTCCTGAATGCCGTACCGGCCCGGGAGCAGATCCTGGGTCAGGTCCTTGATCGCTGCAGGATGATAGTTGCCTGCTGTCTCTGAAAACCTTGGCAGACAGAGTGTTTTTCCGCTTTCCAGGGTTGTTTGGAACAATGGGAAAATATCAGGTTCATCCAGCATTGGTATGAAAGCAAGCACGCGTCTGGCTGCCTTCCAGCACGGGTGCTTGAGAATAGAATGCCTTATTCCAAGTGACTGCTTTCTGCGGTCCTCCGCAGACATCTTGGAGGCAAGGCTGTGCTGTATGCGGCGGAGCCTGTCTTTTTGTTGAAAAATGGAACCTTGTTTTTGTGGCTGGCCATTTTCATCCTCGTGCATGCCTGCTTTTTAAACCGATTCGGGTACTGGATCGATCCTTTATTGAGCACGTGGTTTTCCCAGTTGGTCCAACCAATTTACGACAATCCTGTTGTTAGCCTCTCGGATTCGCCTCATCCTCTGCGCTGGGCGACCGGCATGCCGGGAACCAGGATGAGGCAACGATGGGGCACCATTTCACGGAGGTCTTGAGTGGGCTTGCAGCCTACCTGGAACGATGGACAACTCATCTCAAGATCCAATGGCAGCGTTCGGCTGGGAAGTGAATCGAAGGCTTGAGCAGGCGCAGGCACAGCGTCATCACAGGAAAGCCTCTTATTCGCAGGAGAGGTCATCCGGATATCAACGATCTCAGGAATCCTGGGAGGTTTCGGTCGACTTTTAAATGGAATTCGCGCGCATTTTAAGCCCGTATTGCAGGGCATTGACGATCGTCTGGAGCGGGACGAGTGCCCGGTGGATGACTAATTGGGCTGGATTTCCAGTGTTCGCTTTCCTGCCCTTTGTGGCCCCCTTCCATACGCGTGCATTCAAGCGAAACCTTCCCCTGTATTCCATGGTCTTCGGGTTTACCCAGTGTCAGACACTGAGTTGACTCAGGTTCACCGTGTATCGAAGGTCCATCCTGGTCTGGGTCAGTGATATCCCCTGTTCATGGCGATCCAAATGAGCCCCGCTCATTTCTTAATTGCTTTGACGATGTCTTGACCATGTCCTAGGTTTGACCCCTTACCGCTTGGTGACGAATCAGGTGCCACAGACGTAAATGCGCTTTTATCAACGCAATGATTGGAACGTTTAAAAAAGTATTTAAGAAGATTTTCGGGACAGCGAATGATCGTGAGGTTCGTAAACTGAGCCAGATGGTTGACAAGATCAACGAGTTTGAAGTGTCCTTTCAGAAGCTGACTGACGAGGATCTACGGAAGAAAACGGCTGATTGGAAGGCAACCTTTTCCGCGATTGAGGACAAGGAGGAGCTCGCTAAGGTCATCGACGAAACCATGCCAGAGGCCTTTGCCATGGTGAAGAATGTCTGTCGTCGCCTCTGTGGCACGGATGTCATCGTGCGTGGCCATCCGATTGCCTGGGACATGATTCCATTTGACGTCCAGTTGATTGGTGGCATGGCCCTTCATGGCGGAAAGATCGCCGAAATGGCCACGGGTGAGGGAAAGACGCTCGTGGCTACCCTTCCCGTCTACTTGAATGCGCTCTCGGGCAGGGGAGTACACGTTGTCACGGTCAACGATTACCTGGCGACCCGTGACAGCGAGTGGATGGGTGCGGTGTATAGGTTCCTTGGCCTGACGGTGGGTTGTATTGTCCACGACCAACCACCACAGGTGCGCCGTGAGCAGTATGGCTGTGACATCACGTATGGTACCAACTCTGAGTTTGGTTTTGACTATCTGCGGGATAACGGCATGGCGAGCAGCAGGGAGGAACAGGTGCAGCGGGATTATTATTTCGCCATTGTGGACGAGGTGGATTCCATTCTGATTGACGAGGCACGCACGCCGCTCATCATCAGTGGACCTGCGGTTGTCAACACG
>JAAZXX010000334.1 GCA_014239995.1 Verrucomicrobiia bacterium | reverse complement strand
TGAGCGATGGCGCTCTGATATCATTGCGGTCTGTGCGATGGTTTTGCTCGTCTTCGGTGGACTTCTTACGCCTCAGGAACTGATCAATGTATTTGCCAATCAAGCAGTGATCGCAGTGGCCTGCATGTTTGTGCTCAGTTCGGCACTTGAGCGTACGGGAGCCATTGACCGGGTGGGTAGTTGGATCAACCGCTTTGTGTGGCAGACGGACCTTTCCATGAGCCTTGTTATCTTGCCGAGCGTTGCATTGCTCTCTGCCTTTGCCAACAACACCCCGGTGGTACTGGTTTTTATGCCGATGGTGATTGGCATGGCTGCCCGAAGGGGCATCAGGCCCTCAAAACTACTTATTCCCCTTTCTTTTGCCTCTATTTTCGGCGGTTGCTGTACCTTGATCGGGACTTCCACCAATATCCTGGTCAGCTCCACTGCGGAAAGTATCGGTCTCCAGCCCTTTGGAATGTTTGATTTGACTGGAGTGGGGTGTATCCTGGCCCTGGTTGGCATGGTTTATCTTTGGACGATTGGCCGCCGGCTTCTTCCCGACCGAGAGACACTCTCCTCGATCCTTCAGACCACGGAAAGTAAACAGTTTTTCACCGAGGCTATTATCGTTCAGGGATCCTCCTTGATTGGAAAGAGGTTGCAACAAACCTCTCTCAAATCGATACCCAATGCCCGTATTCTTGAAGTCATCCGTGGTGAGGAATTGGTTGGCATACCGTTGGACGAAGTGAAGTTTGAGGCTGGAGACCGCATCCGGTTGAGTACGGTTTTTTCATCCGTGATGGAGTTGAAAAACCTCACAGGACTTGAAATACAGGAAGGCGAGACGGAGATTGGACTTGAATGGGCCGGAGCTCAAAAGGCATCCGTGGTGGAATGCGTGATCAGTCCGAGATCATCACTCATTGGAAAATCCATCCGGCAGGGAGACCTGAGACGCCTGCTTGGTGTGCTTGTTTTGGCGGTGCATCGCCATGGAGTTAACTTGCGCGACAAGTTTGAGTCCACCGTATTGCAATATGGCGACACTCTCCTGCTGGAGGGAACAGAGCGGTCGATGCGTCGTCTCCGGGAATCACGTGACGTGATTGTCCTTACAGATGAGCCAAGGCAGGTTCCGCGCCGAAGTAAGCAGTGGATGGCGATGGGAGCCATCGTGATGATGGTGCTTGGAGCCTCCTTCACTCAGATGCCCATTGCCATACTGGCGCTTGCAGCCGCCCTTTCTGTCGTGTTGATGGGGTGTCTTGAAATGGACGAGGCCTATCGAGCGGTGGATTGGCGCATTATTTTTCTGATCTTTGGCATGTTGGGCATGGGTGCTGCCATGGAAAAAACCGGTGGCATTGACTGGTTGGCCAGCCATCTGATTCCATCCATACTTGGGGGGCATCCTGCCTTGGTATTGTCTGCGGTTATTCTTATGACCTCACTTCTGACAACTTTTCTATCGAACAACGCCGTGGCTGTGGTCATGACCCCCATCGCACTCGAAATGGCACAACACCTGGATTTACCAACAAAACCCTTCATGATCGCCGTGGCCATAGGAGCATCCGCTTGTTTTGCCTCGCCTGTGGGGTATCAGACAAATGCATTGGTCTACAGCGCCGGTGGTTATCAGTTTCGTGATTTTGTGAAGGTGGGCTTGCCTTTGAACCTTTTGATCTGGTTGGTAGCCTCCTTGGTGATCCCCCTCCTTTGGCCGCTCACTTAGAGGCGATATTTCGATGGAAGGGGATCATCCTCCAGCCACGACACGGACAACTTCCAGACGGTCTCCGGCCTTTACACTGTAGGTTCCAAATTCCGAAGGCGCGATGGCTCTGCCATTCAGCTCGACTACCACGGATCGTGGCTGAAAGCCCTGTTCCAGCAGGAACGTTTCAAGCGCACACGGGAGCTGGTTGGAGTGAAGCTCTTTTCCATTGGTAATGACTCTGGACATGTTTTCCTAGGCTTGCTTTTGAGAGGTGAGCACTCACCCCAGAATGGCAGTATCCCAATCCTTCCAAACAGGTTCGTAACCCAGTTCTCGAATCTGTTGCGCCATTTCCTCGGGACTGCGTTCATCTGCGATATCGAATTGGCCTGTCGCCTGAAGGTCCTCTTGAGGGCTATCATCCTCATCGCTCAGCTTAACGATGCGCCCTTGAAGGGTTTGATGGATGTTTTCCTTGCCAGCTCCAGTATAGCCTCCCGGTTCCGTGTGGCTTCCTGCACTCATGAGGGTGATCCCAAGCGGCATAAGACCGTTGCGCAAGGAAGCCGATTCACGCGTAGAGAGCACCAGTCCAACATCCGGGAAACAGATACGGAATGCCGCCACTAATTGTACCAAATGAATATCCGAGAGCTGGGTCAAGGGTTCAAAGGATCCTGCACATGGGCGAAGTCTCGGGAAGGAAATGGTGATTTGGGCTTTCCAGCAGGTTTTTAACAAATGTTGTGCATGGACCGCCAGGGCGATGGCCTCGGATCTCCAGTCCGCCAAGCCGAACAGGGCTCCAATACCCAGCCTGCGAAAACCTGCCCGATAGCCTCGTTCAGGTGTCTCAAGCCGCCAGTCAAAATCCTTTTTAGGTCCAGCTGTGTGCATTGCCTGGTAAACACTTGAGTCATAGGTCTCCTGATAAACAACCAATCCTTCAGCACCGGCCTTCACCAGCGGACGGTATTCTTCGGTTTCCATGGGACCTACTTCAAGCGACAACCCAGGCACCCGGTTCCGTAACTCCCTCAGGCAGGCCTCCATATAGCCTGTCGAGACGAATTTTGGATGCTCTCCAGCGACCAGTAGAATATTTCTAAAACCTTGGTCTAAAAGGGCTTTAGCCTCACGTATGACTTCATCAGGTTTGAGTGTGACCCTCAGGATGGGGTTGTCTCGGGAAAAACCACAATAAGAGCAGTTGTTGATGCACTCATTGGAAACATAAAGAGGAGCGAACAGACGGATAACTTTGCCGAATCGCTGCTGGGTGATGGACCTTGAACAGTGACAAATGGCTTCCAGATGGCCTTCTGCTGCGGGAGAGATGAGTGCTAAAAAACGGCGTATCCCGGGAACTGGACCCTCAATAGCCTTGAGCACCTCTTCCGAGGGGCGGTTCAGACATGCTTCATGCCACGACCTCAGCGGAAGCTGATGAAATCTATCGACAAAACTCACACCGGTATTATGGGATATTTCAGACATGCTCGCAAACCGATTGCAAAGAAATCAGTGGTCTCCGGATTCTCCACCGAGAGCCGTTTCCAATTTGCTGCAAATGGACTGCAGGATCTGGATGCGTGCAAATTTTTTGTTGTTACCTGCCACGATCGTCCACGGTGCATATGGGGTATTTGTGTGATGAATCATATCGTTCACGGCAGATTCATACTGAGTCCATTTCTCACGATTACGCCAGTCCTCCTCGGTGATTTTATGGCGTTTATAGGGGGTTTTGAGGCGGTTTTTGAACCGTTCCATTTGTTTTTCCCTACTGATATGGAGCCAAAATTTGCATATGACCGTATCATGGTCCACCAGGTGTTTCTCAAACTCCTTGATTTCAGCGTAAGCACGCGTCCATTCCTCCTTGGATGCAAGTTGTTCAATACGTTCCACCAGCACCCTTCCATACCAGGATCGATCAAAAATGGTGATTCGGCCTGCGCGTGGTAAAGGCTGCCAGAAGCGCCAAAGGTAGTGGTAGTTATTTGCCTCCGTTGTGGGAATGCCGACGCAGACAATGCGATACAATCGTGCGTCAATCGCGGCCGTTACTCTCTTGATGGCGCTTCCTTTTCCAGCGGCGTCCCAGCCTTCGAAGGCGAGCACGGTGGAAATATTACGGTCGTAGGCTTCCCAGAACAAACGGTGCAGCTTACCTTGCCAGGTAATGAGCGCCTGCTCGTAGGAATTTTTTTCCATGCGCTGATCCAGTTTGACATCTGCCAGGTAATGGATCTTCTTTTGGTGGACCTCAGTTCGCGTGATTTTCTTCGTCTCGATGGCCAGGCAAGGTTCAATAGCTGCTTTTATGGCCGTATGCATGAGTCGACCGACGGTGACATTACGCCATTTCCTGTCAGAGGCATCCACAATATTCCAGGGAGCGCAATGCGTGTCGGTATGATGGATCAGTTCACCAGCTGCAGCTGTGAATTGGTCATGAAGGTTGTGGTTTTTCCAGTCATTATCCATGGCCCTCCAGTGTTGTTGAGGGTTTTCATACAGCCCTTTCAACCGGCGATGCTGTGCCGTTTTGGTAAGATGCATCCAGATTTTGGCTTGGAAGGTTCCATCCTTCCGAAGCATTTCTTCGAAAAAACAAATTTCGCGGCTGACTTCAGCTAACCATCCAGATTCACGCGCACCGTTAACCTCTCTTTCAATTGGATCGGTGTACATGCCACCAAACCAGATTGCGATCCTGCCGCGTTTGGGAAGTGATTGCCAATAGCGCCAATGATAGGGGCGGTCCTCGGTATCAGTTGGCATGTCCCAGAAGCTGTAGGTATCCAAGTCCCTTGGATCCATCCACTCAGTCAGCAACTGAATCACTTCGCCTTTTCCGGCACCATCCAACCCTCCGATCGTCACAATTAGGGACTGCTTGGTGGCTTTGAGGGCACGCTGAGCTTCGAGAAGGTCTGCTCTGAGATGGGTTGCCAATTTTCCATATTCTTTGCGATGCATTGGCCTGGCTGCCACCATCGATTGAAATACGTCTTTTTGCGCGAGCGGTTCGTACTTCATAAGCAATCTCGTATCAGGCGTTCACATTGCATCAAGCGCAAATGGCTTGCAATGCTTCGTTATGGTTTTTGCTCATTGGGACTCAGGCTCCTGTATGTTCAATCGCTCTCTCAGTGTGGAAAATTGTGAAGGTGCAAGCAAGTATTTCAGATTCAGTGAAAAGTGCACAAAAAAGCCCATCCCCCC
>JAAZXX010000333.1 GCA_014239995.1 Verrucomicrobiia bacterium | reverse complement strand
ATAAAGGTATGATTCAAAGAGGGATAAAGCCTCACGCACGCCTTTCCAGCGCAAGATCTAGCAGCATGCATCTGCTCATGCCTTGTTTTTTTTTGGGGTGGCTCGGAACAGGGCTCCACTCGACCTTCGCCGATGATGCCACCTCAGGATTCAAAAAGCCAGATTTCAACAAACACATTCGCCCCATCCTTAAATCCCGATGTTTCGAGTGCCATGATGAAGCAACCGCAAAGGCATCTCTACGACTGGACAGCACTCAGGGCCTCAAGTGGGGGGGAGATTCCGGGGAGCCTCTGATCCAAAGCGGCAAACCACAGGATAGCTTACTTGTCCGCAGGATAGTCCATGAGGACCCAGAGGAACGCATGCCTCCGGAGGGAGAACCTGTATCCGCAAGGGAACTGGAACTGATCAGGAAATGGATCCGCCAAGGAGCCGTTCTTCCATCCGAAAAACCGGAATCTAATGCATTCTACGAGACGGATCACTGGGCTTTTCAACCCATCAGACGCCCCGAGGTTCCGCTCAATACTTCCGGCCTCCAAGGGAATCCGGTGGATGCCTTTATCAGGCAGAAACTTTTGGAGAATAACATACCAAACTCAGAACAGGCAGGTCCATCTATCCTGCTACGCCGCCTGGCACTGCTCGCCAAGGGGCTACCGCCGACACCCGCGGAACTTGAAGCATTTAAAAATGATAAACGGCCTGATGCATGGAAACGTCGGGTAGACGAGGCACTGGCAAGCCCCATGTATGGTGAACGATGGGCCAGGCACTGGCTGGACGTGGTGCGCTACGCAGATTCAAATGGTTTTGAAACCAACCGAGAACGTAAATCCGCATGGCTCTACCGTGATTATGTCATCCAGGCCTTCAACACTGACCTCCCTTACGATCAATTCATTCGCGAACAGTTGGCGGGTGATTTTTTTGGTCAGGAGGCAGCCACCGGATTCCTGGTAGCGGGGCCCTACGATATCGTCAAGAGTCCGGACATGTTGCTGACACTGACTCAGCGTCAGAACGAACTTGACGACATGATCAACACCACGGGCACGGCTTTCCTGGGTTTGACCTTGGGATGTGCACGATGCCATAATCACAAGTTCGACCCGATCCACCAAAAAGAATATTATGCGTTACAGGCCGTTTTTGCCGGGGTGCACCATGGTGAACGAGCACTGAGGAAAGATTTACCTCAAAAACAGAGAGAAACCATCCAAAGGCTTCGACTTCAACTAACAGACCATGAAAGGGAAATTGAAGGATGGAAAGAGCAAGCGAAGGCCAAAAACGTTTACACTAAAGGCAAACAAGGTCCCTCCGTGAATGCCCTTTTAAATGAGGAGCATTTCCAGCCCGTTGAAACCAAATCCATCCGATTCAACATCCTTGCCAGCAGCTCCGCGGAACCCTGCATTGATGAATTGGAAGTATTTGACACCAACAACCTCAACGTGGCATTGACGAAACTCGGATCCCGGCCGTCTGCCTCAGGTACACTCCAGGGTTACCCCATCCACAAGTTGAAGCACCTCAACGACGGGGCACATGGCAACACAAAAAGCTGGATCTCCGACAGTGTCGGCAAGGGATGGGTTCAAATTGACCTTCCAGAACCATCAAGGATTCACAAAATCATCTGGAGCCGTGATCGCTTGGGACTCTTCGCTGATCGTATTCCAACACGCTATTTCATCGAAATCAGAACCGCAGCAGGAGAATGGAAGCGTATCGCGGACTCGGCTGACAGGAAGCCTTTCGATGAAAAACCCGATGAACTCGCTTTTATGGACCTGCTGGAGACTGCAGAGAAAAAGAAAGTGGAGGCATTGTTACAAAACACCGCTGCATTAAAATCACAACTCAAGAAAGCTTCCAGAACCGAGATGGTCTGGGCGGGACAATTCAAACAGCCTGAAGTCATTCACCGCCTTTATCGGGGGGACCCGATGCTCAAGCGTGAGGTCGCGCCACCGGGAACGCTTCAAGTGATCCAACCCGTGGATATGGCCCCGGATGAGCCAGAGCAACAACGACGTCTAAAGCTGGCCCACTGGATAGCTTCTCCTGCAAACCCGCTTACAGCACGTGTCGCAGTCAACCGCATCTGGCACTACATTTTCGGGCGTGGCATCGTGGAAACCCCCAGCGATTTTGGTAACAATGGAATAGCGCCGAGTCACCCCGAGTTGCTTGATTATTTGGCAGATGAACTCATCCAGAGCAGATGGTCCATCAAACACGTTCAACGCCTTATCCTGAACTCGGATACCTTTTGCCAATCCAGCCAACCGGGTGAAGTTGGCATGCGTGTCGATGCTGAGGGAAGATTTCTGTGGAGGTTTACTCCCAGGCGCCTTGCCGCCGAACCTATCCGTGACAGTATTCTCTTTACCTCAGGAGCCCTCGATACACGCATGGGAGGATCCGGATTTTACCTTTTGGACGTCCAGGTAGAAAACGTCATGCATTATTTCCCAAAAGAAACCTTTGGGCCGGCTGAATTTCGGCGCATGGTCTATCAAACTCGCATTCGACAGGAACAGGATGCCATCTTCGGCGCCTTTGACTGCCCGGACGGCAATCAGGTCATCCCAAACCGCTCACGTTCCAACACACCCATCCAGGCACTGAACCTTTTCAACAGTCGCTTTGTCCTACAGCAATCCGGGATACTCGCACAGCGGTTGCAGAGCCAATTCAGTGATCGCATCGAATCACAGATCACCCAGGCCTTTCTATCCCTGCATGCCAAACATCCCGATCCTTTTGAAATGCAAGCTTCAAAGACGTTGATTGATCGTCATGGGCTCAAGTCACTCTGCCGTGCTTTGTATAATTCAAATCGGTTTTTATTCATTTTTTAAATTCAACTGGCATGAAAAACGCAAACTTTCAATCCCATGCTCTCCTCGATCGTCGTCATTTCCTGGCCCAAAGTGGCTCTGCTGTGGGAAGCATGGCCCTGCTGCATCTACTGGAAAAGGATGGTCTTTTAGCTTCAGGCGATGAAGTGCTCAGGGGTACCGTCCAACCTATCCGTCCGGATATTAACCCGGCCTCCCCAAACGCCCCCCGAAAAGGACACTTCCCAGCGGCGGCCCAGCGAGTTCTCATGATTTTCTGCTCTGGAGCCGTGAGTCAACTGGATACCTTTGACTACAAACCTGAATTATGGCGCAGGCATGGGCAAGCCATGCCCGGGGCCAAGGACCTGATCACCTTTCAGGGAGAGCAAGGCAATCTGGCCAAGAGTCCATGGACGTTTCGCCCGCGCGGGCAATGTGGAAAATGGACTTCGGACCTGCTACCCCACCTGGGTTCACTGGTGGATGATACCTGTTTTATTCACTCGCTGACCAGTGAAACCAACACCCACGGTCCTGGTGAAAATTTCATGTGCACCGGGTATACTCTGGACGGATTTCCGAGTATGGGTGCATGGACAACCTTTGCCCTGGGAAGCGAAGTGGATTCCCTGCCGGCCTATGTGGCCATTCCGGATCCAAGAGGAACTCCCCAATCCAGCGTCAACTGCTGGGGCCCAGGTTTCCTGCCAGCAGCGTTCCAGGGCACTGGCTTCAATGCTATTCAGCCCGTCCGAAACCTCGCGCCACCCCCGGGAATTTCCCCCAAACAGGACCTTCATACGCGCTCGTTCCTCAATGCACTGAATCGTCATCAGATGCAGGAATATCCTGGTGACAGCGAGTTGGCAGCAAGGATTTCATCTTATGAACTGGCGGCCAGCATGCAACTTTCCGTACCAGAAGTCAGCGACCTTTCCTCTGAGCCTGCACACATCCTCAAGATGTATGGTGCCGATGCTGCCGGCAACCCCACACAAGACCTTAAGGCAGCCTACGCTAAAAACTGCATCCTTGCCCGCCGACTGGTTGAAAAAGGCGTACGTTTTGTGCAGTTGTTCAACGGAGCCTATCAGACAGGAGGCGAAGGTGTCAGCAACTGGGATGGGCACAAGATGCTTGAGCAACAATATCGTATTCACGGGAAAGTCATGGATCAGCCCACCGCAGCACTGGTCAGGGACTTGAAACAGCGCGGACTCCTTGAAGATACCCTGGTGGTTTGGTGTACGGAATTTGGGCGCATGCCCACTTTCCAGAAAGGAGCCAGCGGCAGAGATCACAACCCGAAAGGTTTCACGGCATGGCTTGCGGGCGCAGGTGTGAAGGCACCCTTCAGCTACGGTGCAACTGACCCTTTCGGTTACCAAGCCGTTGAGGGAGTCGTCAGCACCCATGATTTTCATGCGACATTGCTTCACCTCATGGGCCTGAATCATGAACGCTTGAGCTTCTACCACAACGGCATCGAACGGCGTCTGACCAATGTGCATGGCCAGGTGCTGCAAGATATCCTGCTTTAGTAGGGGCACTTCCTCTGATCTTGAGTCGAATCCTGAGCCTGTTGAAATGAAATGACTCCTCTGCAGATACGGCTGACCATGGCAAACAGCCAGAAACCCAGCGGGTTCGAGATAAAAACCCGCTCTTTCGGCCGGGAAAACCACCCATTTCAAGTTTAACATGAGGCGCCTTCAAGTTGGCACCCCATATAACACGTTTGTTTTATAAACGATTCAAAGTTGGACAATGCAGACACATAGACCGATAATTGAAGCACCCAAATTCATCTGATGGCAGGATTCCTTTGCCATGTGAACAGCCAGACAGTTCAGATAATGGAAGAAAGCAAAAAAACATGAATCGACGTCATTTTATCAAAGCAGGCACGGCCGGGCTGGCAGCCTCCACCCTTGAACACGAAGCACTGGCGGAACTCATCAACGGAAAACCCAAGCGAGTCGGACTCATCGGCACCGGCTGGTATGGTAAAGCAGACCTCCTGAGACTGATCCAAGTGGCACCGGTGGATGTAGTATCACTCTGTGATGTGGACAAGCATCTTCTTGCCGAGGC
>JAAZXX010000332.1 GCA_014239995.1 Verrucomicrobiia bacterium | reverse complement strand
ATGGGCCGGATGAAATACTCGATCATCCCGTTGGTTGCGGGGTGATTGACATCAAGGATAACGAGGTGGAAAGCCCTGAAGAAGTAGCCAGGCGTATTGAAAAAGCTTCCAAGGTGGTGGGTGTGGAACGTATTCGATGGGTGCATCCCGACTGCGGATTCTGGATGCTTCCAAGGTCAGTGGCCGATCAAAAAATGAGAAACCTGGTACTTGGCAGAAATCTTTTTGAAGGAAGGCAAGGCCAGGAATCAGGTATTACCACAGCTTAAACTGCCATTTCCTTGTTTCCCTATGAGCCTCAAGCCCAAGCAAAATAAAGGAATCGGTCGATCACATTACCTGGTCCTTACAGCGGCCTTTCTAGGCTGGTTGTTTGATGGTTTCGAGATGGGCCTTTTCCCTATCGTGGCCCGTCCGGCACTGACTGACATGTATGCGGGGAGCGGTGGACCCGATGCCTTTGTCGGGCTGTGGATGGGTCGTATCACAGCAGTATTCCTGCTGGGTGCAGCCATCGGTGGCGTCGTGTTCGGCTGGCTCGGGGACCGGGTGGGCCGGGTCAAAGCCATGTCTGCCAGTATCCTTACCTATGCCATTTTCACCGGTCTGGGTTACTTCGCCGAACAACCGTGGCACCTTGCCGTTTTCCGTTTTCTTGCTTCACTCGGCATGGGTGGCGAGTGGTCTCTGGGGGTGGCCCTGGTCATGGAATACTGGCCCGAGCGGCTCCGCCCACTGATGGCGGGCATTATCGGTGCCGCAGCCAATTTTGGATTTTTACTGGTAGCCGCCGTTGGGAAGTTCAAGGAGGTAACGGTGGACTCATGGCGATGGATGTGGCTGGTCGGGGTCCTCCCTGCTTTCCTGGTGTTCTTCATACGCCTTTTTGTCCCTGAGTCCGAACGATGGAAAGCCGCCCGGGCCACACAAAAGACATACCAGCCGCTGCGGGAGGTATTCTCCCCTTCCCTCATCCGGCATACCCTGCTTGCCATATGCTTTTCGTCCATTGCACTGATTGGAACCTGGGGCTCCGTTCAATGGATCCCTGTTTGGGTGGATCAAATGGTTGGGGAAATGCACCCCACCGCCAAGAATGATGTCGGAATGTTGAGTGCGATGGGAGCCATCATCGGATGCCTGGCCGGTCCCATGATCGGAGGGCGCCTTGGAAGACGTCCTGCCTTCTTCTGTCTTTGCCTGGCATCACTGCTTGTTTGCGGTTTCCTCTTTAGAAGCGGGATTCCCTACGGAGGTTCCTTTCAGTTTCTTGTGTTTCTGGCAGGCATGACCACAGCAGCATTCTACGGATGGTTCCCTCTGTATTTACCCGAATTATTCCCCACCAGATGCAGGGCAACAGGCCAAGGAATTGGTTATAACACTGGGAGGGTTTTTGCGGCATTGGGTGCCATTGCTGGAGGTCAGCTGGTTGTCCATTTTGACGGAGATTATGCCCGAATGGGTGCCCTGATCACGATGATCTACCTGGTGGGGATGTTCACCATATGGTTGGCTCCCGAGACCAAGGGAAATCCATTACCCACCTGACGGTATACCCTTGACCTGTCACCTGAAAATCGGTTAGGTCGCGTCTGAAATGAACGAAAAAACCCAGCCATGAAGGTTTTTACAAGCATTGCCTTAAACGCATTGATGGAGTTGATTCGTCAGCCCATCTATCTGGTATTGATGATCAGTTCCAGCGTTTTCATGCTTTTCCTGGCCAGTCTCTACTATTTTGGTGCGGGTGAAGACACCTCCATGGTACTTGGCAGCGTCCTGGCTACACTTTTCCTGACCGGACTTTTTACCGCGGTATTGGGCGCCTCACTGTCTATTGGTGAGGAAGTGGAAACGGGCACTGCACTGGCGGTTCTTTCCAAGCCGGTAGGAAGAACATGCTTCGTCTTGGCCAAATTCACCGGTCTGGCCGGCGCACTCACGCTCCAGTGCTACACAGGATGTCTTGCCGCATTGCTTGCCAGTCGCATGGCTTTCGACGTCTATGGCGCACCCGATTATCCCGCCTTGACCTTGCTTGGCTTGGGCCTGGCCCTGGCTTGCTTGATCGGTCTCTCTATCAACTTCTTTATGATGCGACCTTTCGCGGGACCCGCGGTCCTTGCCACCGTGATCTGCCTGACGATCGCTTTTGTGATCGTTAATTATGTAGACAAGGACTGGCATCCCCAGCCATTTGGTGCTGGCATTGACTGGCGCATGACAAGTGCGGTAGCGCTCCTGACCTTGGCATTGTGGTCGCTGGCGGGTATCGCAATCGCTTGCAGCACGCGGCTTTCACTCATCCCCACTCTAGTGGTATGTTTGGCCTTATTTCTTCTGGGGCTGGTTTCAGACCATTTCTTTGGAACAAGGGCTGAAGCAGGTGTGCTCTGGGCCAGGTTTCTTTATGCCCTGATACCGAACTGGCAGTTATTCTGGATGGCTGACGCGATGGCCACAGGCAAGACGATTCCTCCAAGCTACCTTTTTCAAGCCCTCCAATACATCACAGGCACGCTCGTGGTCAGTTTGGGACTTGCGGCACGTCTTTTCGAACACCGTGAACTGCGATGAATGACGGTATGCCTATTTCCAAGCCATCAATCACCCTCAATAGCCTGCAACGCTTGGTCGCCGTGGCGCGTCTAACCATGAAAGCAGCCTTCCGTTTCAAGTTGATTCCGTGGTTACTACTGCTTCTGGGTACCTCGATTTTAAGTATCCCCCATCTCGTCTCCCACAACAGCACCGCTGAAATGTTTACGCAGGTGCAGTTGACCTATTCCCTGATGGCCGTGACGGTGATCCTTGGTGTTTCTACAGTATGGTTGTCCTGCGGGGTTTTGAACCACGATTTCCAGCGGCATCACATGGTCCTCATTGCCAGCAAACCCATTCACCGGTGGGAAATCTGGTTGGGAAAATGGTTGGGAATTCTTTGCCTGAACACCATGCTCCTGTTCTTGAGTGGCACCGGCATCTATGCACTGCTGCTAGGGCATGCTCAGGACCTTCCCAAGGTCGAACAGGAGCGATTACACCAATCAGTCCTCACCTCACGCTCATCAGTCGTGGAGACAGCCCCGGACGAGGAGGCTGAAGTGAGGTTGCTTTACCAGAAACGATCCCAAAAGGCCTCGGTGGCTGCCATGGATCCGGCCATGGTCAAGGAGCGACTACGTGAGGAAGTTCGCTGGATGAACCAACTCGTCAAACCCGGTCACCGTCGCATCTGGAAACTCCAAGTCGGCCAATCCATCCAACAGGAATCTGGGGATCATCTCCAAATAAGAGTAAAGTTTTATGCCTCCTGGTTTGAGGACAGGGAGGAACACCCAACGGTATGGATGGTTGGAAGCCCCGAATCTCCACAGCGCTGGGAAAGGCAGATGAACCTGAGTCCCATGACCACGCACGAATGGAGCGTCCCCGCAAACCTCATTGACCCCGATGGGTGGCTTCAGGTGGAATGCCACAATTACACCGAGTCCAGCCTGGTCTTTCGACTCGAAGATGGGATGGAAGTTCTTTATTCCAGTGGTGGATTCCTCAAGAACTACGTCATGGCGCTCATCGTCCTGCTTTCCTGGATGGCACTTTTATCCGCGTTGGGCTTGTGGGCAGCCACCTTTGCCTCGCTCCCTGTGGCAACCTTTCTCATCATGACGCTCGTTTTACTATGCAGCTCCGAACAGCTGTTTAAATCCATCGTGACAGAAGGTACCATCTCCAGCGTGGACGAGCACAGCGGGAAAGCCGCCTGGACACATCTTGACTGGTTAATGGTACCCGTATTCAAGGTGATCTACCAGTTCACCACTGCCTTGCGCTCAGTTCAACCGATCGAGAGCCTGGTCACCGGGCGCAGCATTCCCACCATTGCGTGGTTGGTTCACCTCGCAGGCCTGTGCGGGATTCTCTGTTTCTTTCTAGGTGGATGGGGCGTCTACATTCTTCAACGCAAGGAACTGGGCAAATGAAGTCCCGTGCATTCCAAGGCAAACATCTACAAAACTGGATGATCCCAGTCTTCATGATCATCGCAGTCATCTCCAATGCCCTTGTTCAGGACCGCATGAACATGGGTCGATCTCAACTCGGGTTGACACGCATGGAACCCCTTAAGAACGCCCCTCCCCTGTTGGCCTTCTCCAGCGTGGCTCTGGGAGGATTTCGAGGGCTTATTGCCAATGCACTATGGATCCGTGCCACGCGTCTTCAGGATGAAGGGAGGTTCTTTGAAACCCTCTCATTAGCGAACTGGATCACTAAACTTCAACCCACCTTTTCCTCAGTCTGGACCTTTCAGTCCTGGAGCATGGTTTACAATATTTCAAAACAATATGAGGATCCAGAGGAGCGATGGCGATGGGTTGAAAGCGGCATCAAACTCCTCAGGGACGAAGCTCTGGCATACAACCCTCAATCCTCGGAGATCTATCGAGAACTGGCTTGGATTTTTCAGGATAAACTGGGAGCTAACCTGGATGCGAAACACCTATACTACAAGGCAAGGTGGGCTGGAGATATCCGAAAACTGCTTGGAAGCAACCCAAACCTGCAGGCCATTGAGGAAGCCACCGATCCAGACATTGTTTCCAAGCGAGAAGCACTCTTGAATCAATTCGGCCTGGAGGTTGACCGCATGCGAGACATTGAGAAAGCCCTTGGAAAATTCGACTGGCGATTACCGGAAACCCATGCCATTTACTGGGCCTGGTTAGGCCTGGAGCGTTCCACCGAGGGCCGCCTCAACTTTTTACGCCGCATTATATGGCAATCCATGATTATCGCCTTCGAACGGGGTCGCCTGATTGAAAATGAAGCTGACCAGAGCCTGGAGTATTTACCCAATCTGGCACTGGCCCCCTACACACATGCCATGTTCCTCAAAATCAGGAGGGAAGAGGAAGATATCAACTATTACTCAACGATTGATCGCGCA
>JAAZXX010000331.1 GCA_014239995.1 Verrucomicrobiia bacterium | reverse complement strand
TTCCGGCTTGCCTGATGACACGTTCCCCAAAGTGTCGTAAACACTCCTCGACATCTCTGCCTTTGTAATCCCGCAAGCCCAGGTTTGCACCTTTCTCCTGAAGCAAGGTCAACAATTTGAAATAGTGGTCGGAGACCTTGCTGTTCCTTAGCCCGACTTTAATGGCAGCTACATGAGCCGGTGTATGTCCGTACTTGTCAGATAGATTTAAATCGGCCCCAGCGTCGATCAAAAAATTGACATCGTTGATGTTACCTTTCCTCACGGCTTCGAAAATCGGTGTTCTTCCGTGTATGTTCTGAACATTTAAATCGGTTGTTTTGGAAATTAAAATCGGCAATGGGTCATATCGCCTCCATTCCTCCTTCATCTTGACCGCCGCATGCAATGGGGTGTTGCCAAAAAGGTCATAGATATGGTCAAATGTTGCTGTACCATCAAGCAGGGCCTGGTTGCGAGCTACGTATGATTCCACAATGATATGTCCCTTTTGTGTCAAGCTGACCTGGTGAAACAAGGATCCCAGTAATAAGACGCCCACTCCTGTCAGGACGACGGGGCGTATGGATATCTTCACCAGTTTCAAGGTCCTGAAGTGGTGCTCCAGTTGGTCCTCTCGCTGTTTTCTTTTCCCCATGAAAAAATCTCCGAGAAAAGAATAACGTACAAAGGCGTTGTAGGACCAGAAAACCATAAACACAGCGATGACAAGCGTCAGGTAGGATTTGGTGAGAGAATTAAGCGCTTCAAATTGTTGCAGATACCTGGCGATGGTGAATGTGAAAAGTAAATGCACCCAATAGGCCCAGTAGGAGGCATCTGTCAAATACCGGACATAAACAGAGGACGTATTCAGATACCGGTGAGCCAGGCCGATAAATGAGAAACACAATGCAAAGCAACTGAAATCTCTCAGATAGACGATCATTACCTTTAACCAACCGCTATGGAAAACTCCTTCCTGCCAGATTGAAAAACCAGATAATTTCCAGTTGGTGATATCGACGATGACACTTCCAGAATCCTCCATGCGCCATGTCGGTTCAATGATGTAGATGCAGACTGGGAGGGCCATGGCGGCATACAACCAGCAATTGGCCGAAATCTGATCCAGACAACGTCGGTTTTTATAGAGTAAAACCCCAAACAGATAATAGGCTCCGTAAAGTAACAGGGAGTTGATGTCGAAATCGATTTGATTCAGACCGATACTGGGCCGATTCAGAGAATAACGAATTGGAAAAAAGGCAAGAGGTAACAGGCATATGCCCCAGGGATTGCAGACCGTTCTTTGAAAGAAACCGTCTAGATTCCACTTCATCACGCCAAGAAGATGTAGCCTGAGATACCTGAATGAAAAATGAACTGTATATAGAATGAGGAGGAAGTACAGGAACCAGTAATGGAGCAGGGGCAGCTGAAATGAAATATCCTGGTTTGAAAAAAAACCCCAGAAAATGATGTTCGTCACCCTTTCCCACGGATTCATTCCCACATAAAAGTTTTCATAACCTGTGTTGACGCACCAAAGCATGGATAGCAGCGGTACGAGCAGCATGACTCCGACGACAAATGGTAACACGATTCGCTTGAGACGGTCCAAGGTGATAAACGCCATTCCCTTTCGTTCAATCACCAACAGTCCAAAGAATCCCGCAAGCATATAAAACAGGGGCATGCGGAACTGAAAAATAAAGTTGGCAATAAATTCATTGATGGGATCCCCATGGTATTCTCCAGCGCTCCAGAACAACCTGTTTTCGGAGAAGGAAAATATATTCACATGGACCGACAAACCCAAAAGCATGGCTGCCGATCTGACCAGATCAAGTCCGTGGTATCGCATGATGCCGTGCTTATTGGTTTGAGCTGAGGAATTACTCTGTGGACTGTTGTTCCAGTGCTCTCAGCAGGTCCTCTTGAAGGGCTGATAGTTCGGGCGGAGTGGGGGTGTCCTTAAGCCTGGACGCGGCCTGAGAGGCATACCAGGTGCCTGCAGCCATGCGCTTTGCCTTCGTGCCGTGATTGGCGTTCGTGAGGTAAAGTTGTCCGAATCTTGCAAGCGCCCTGGGGTTGGTTGGATCAAGCCTCAGGATTTGTGAGATACTGAAAAGATCTTCTGAGGAAAGGTTGTCCTCGACAAAGGTTTTCAGGGGAATGGTTTGAAATGGCGTCACGGAGCGGTTGCTGGATTCACTCATGTACCAGTCCAGATATTGGGAAATCAAGCTGTTTTTGTGAACCTTTGCAACCTCCTGTTGATTTTGTTTGAGCTTCTCGACAGAAAGACTGGAACCTGGTTTTCCACCCCACCCTGTGAATATTTCAATGGTTTTTTGCAGGTTCATCCCGGACAGTGCGGATTCCTGGCCTAGTTTGGGTAATTTCTGAATCATCATGGGAGAGCCTCGAGCGATGATGGAGACATAATTCCCACCTGCAAAAACCTTGCCGAACAGGTCAAATTCATAACGTGCCGTTCCATTTTGGGGTACTTCGGATTCTCCCATCTTAAAGGGCCCCGCTTCAACGACTCCATATTCAAGATTCCAGATGCGTACAGAAGCTTCTTCATCACAAGTCAGGAGGGTTTGCTGGTCATTACCTATGAACCTGACGGCGGCAATCTCTCTGTCCTGCTGGATCTGACGCTTGAGTCGCAGGGTTTCCCCGGGTGCGGAAAGATCCCATATATTGACCATGCCGTCCTGTGAACCCGTAGCCATGGTCTTGGAGTCTGCGCTGAAATCAAGTGAACAGATCCCGGAAGCATGGGAGAATTTCGCTCTCAATATTACCCTGCTTGAGTCCTGATACTGCCAGAGCATGCCTTCTTTTTCTCCCGAGCCGAAACTGGCCAGCAATCCACCCGTACTATCAAATCGAAGGGCACCGCCGTAGCGCGTCAAATGCTTCAAGTTGTTGACCGGTTCCAGTGTTTTCAAGTCGATGAGCGTGATCAGGTCCGGGGATCCGAAAATGAGGACACTCTTGAAATCCTTGCTGAATTCAACGGAAGAAATGCTGTAGGGGTACTCCAGGCTTTTGAGTTTTTTGCCGTTTTCCAAGGAGTAAAAGTTGATGAGTCGCAGGTTAGTTTCTGGATAAGCCAGATATTTCCCGTCAGGGGAGACCGTGATATTTTCAAGGTCTTGGTTGGAAAGGCTTGTGATTGGAAAAACCAGGCTGGGTTTCGGTAAAAGCTTCCCCGTGTCGTCGAGGGAATAGCGGAAAACTTGGCTTTGTTCAGGATATGTATAATCCACGACCGCAACATTGGTATCTGAACTTCCACGAATGATATGGCTTCTCCCCTTGAAATGCTTCAATTCATTTCTTTTGCGGTAGGCACCATCTGTTTTGGTCCACTCCGAGAGTCTGCCTTCATGTCCAAGTATGAGGGATGTGCCGTCATTGACCGCAAGAGTCGAGGTGGTGTCCTTGATCTTTTGCTGCTGTGGTGGAAGCCCACTGATTTCATAGTCCAGCACATTGGAGTTCATCGTGACAATCCTGAGTATCTTGCCATCCTCAAGAAATTGTGCTCCACGCATACCTTCGCCCAGTTTTACATAGGAGGTGAGGGGTTTTCCCGAATAGGGATCCCACAGCCTGAACCCGAGCCAATCCCCAACCATCAGCATCTGTTGGTTGGGGCTGAGGCATGCGTAGTAGACATTGGCGGAATGTTCGAACGTATGCAGCAGGAGTCCTGTCTCGTAATCGGAAACGGAACAGGTGTTATCCATGCAGGGGCTGATCACCATCGTGCCATCGTGACTGAGGAGCAGGGTGTTGATGGCTCCCGACTTGTGGTAATTGGATACGTTTACCCGGCTCTTCAGACGAAGTGTTGTTGTATCCAAACATTGCAGCATCGGCTGCTGCGAAGTCGTGTTGCCATACAGGATAATCTCCTCTTTATCCTTGGACCATACCGAGTGTATGTATTCAAGCTTGTTTGGATTGAGCGCGATATGTGCTCCTGTTTCCCGATGCCATTTGCCTCCTGATAGACGAAATTTTTCCACATATTGATCCGAATCAACTTCTGAAAAGAGAAGCATCGTTTTTGAATCCCGGGAGAAGGCGGCTTGAAGACATTGTTTTTCAGTGGTCAGGATTTGAACGGGTTTCAGGTTCTTGGAACGACAATCCACCAGATGGACGTCCCCGTTCAAGGTGAGGACCGCCAGCCAATGCCCAGCAGTGTCAAAACTCAATTTCACCGGTGAATACTCTAGTTTCAAGTCAAGGTCCATCTTGACGCCGTTTTGGACGTCAAAAACGGAGGTGAAAAAATTGCCATGAAACTTGTAACCCACCGCATAGAGGTTCCTCGTGTAATTGTATTCTGCCTTGAGTAAGGACTCCAGTTGAGTGAAATGGAGTTCAGGATTTTCACCCTGGAGGTCAATCACATGCACATTACCCCGATCATCGTAATCTGCACCGATGCATATATACCGGCCATCCTTGGAAATAATACCTCCATTCGGGAAAATGGCGCGTTTGCCGAGTTTGTAGAGTTCAGCACGTTTTCGTGGGTAAAATGTGTCACTGACGGAGCTCAGGAGGCGGGTTGTAACCAGGCGTCTTTCGATTTCGTTTTCAGGTTTGATTGCCTTGAGGGCGTCGAGTGCTTTTTGGGAGTGTTGCTGTTGAACTTGGTGATCCACCTGCGCGAGCTGGGTTACAAAGAAATTTTTTCTGACCAGTTCCTTTCCTTCAACAGCTTCGTCCTTTAATTGTTCAGCTTCGTCCCTCAATGCAACGGCCTTGCGTCTTTGGTCAATGGAGTAAAATGTAGCAATCAACAGCCCGATGGCCAGCATGGCTAGCGCCAGGGCAAAGTTTTTTCTCCTCTTGGCAGTTGCTCTGAGTACTTCTGCTCGCTCTTTTTGTGCCGTCGCCAAGTTGCGGGCATGTTCCAGTTCACGTTCCTGCGCCTTTTCCTT
>JAAZXX010000330.1 GCA_014239995.1 Verrucomicrobiia bacterium | reverse complement strand
AGATGCGTTCCTTGAGCATGATGGCCAATTGGCTTGGTGGCGCGCTGATTAATCGGGCCAAGAAGGGAGACCCTGAATCCTCTCCTCCTATTCAAGTGGTTCCAGCATCCAGACAGCGCGAGGCGCTCCGATTTGTCGTGAAACACGCCTTTTTCGATGAAGCCTTCGGATTGACACCTGAATTATTGCGCCATATGTCCATGGACAAATGGATTGATGACTTCAGCTCTGCTGTTGAAGACAGTACATGGCCGATCCACGATCGTATCATGGGGATACAGTCCTCGGCCCTGACCATGTTGATGAATCCAAGCACGATGGGGAGGGTATACGACAACGAATTCCTCACCCCGGAGGATGAAGATATGATCACGTTGCCAGAAATCCTGGAATCCATACGCGAAGCTATCTGGTCTGAACTCGAAGCAACTAAGGAGGGCAAGTTTACCGCTCGCCGTCCCATGATTTCCAGCCTTCGAAGGAATCTTCAGCGTGAACACCTCGAGCGATTGATTGATCTGAGTTTTGGTGGTAGTTTTTTCACGGTCTCGCAAAAACCCATATCCAACCTTGCAACGGTCCAATTAAGGCAAATAAGCAAAGGGATGCAGCGGGTGATGGATGCTGACGATGTCGATCCCGATCCCTACACCGAAGCACATCTTTCGGAAGCGATTGTGAGGATCGAAAAAGCGCTGGATGCTGATTACATCTACAATGCCTCCGATATCGGTGGAGTTGGAGGGTCCATGAGGTTTTTCATGGATGTCCAGATGAGGAAATCTCAACCTTAGCCATCTTCTTTTTCAAGGAAGATGAAAGCGCCCTCGATGGTTTTTTAGCCATCGAGGGTCAGCGACCAGCTCTCTGGTTACCTTTTGTTGTCAACGCATGAAGTGGTTTTTTGGATTCTGAATCCACATGCAAGCATTGAGTCAGGAATCTAAATTGCCCCATGATCCCTTTATCATCACGCCATGCTCTAAAAAGAGTTGATTCAAGAGGAGATTCCGGATTTACGCTCATCGAGTTATTGGTGGTGATCTCCATCATATCCATTCTTGCGGGGATGTTGCTGCCGGCATTATCTAAAGCCAAAACAAAAGCCCAAGGGATTGCATGTATGAACAATCTCAAGCAGCTTGGTTTGGCGTGGTACATGTATCCTGCAGACAATAACGACAAACTCGTGCCGAACGGTACCGGTGGACAAAAGGGATGGGTGGAAGGTTGGCTGAAAACACCCGCTGACGCCACCAATGAATTCCTGTTGAAGGCGCCCCGAGGGCTTCTTTGGGATTACAACCAATCTCTAAAGATCTACAAATGTCCAGCGGATAAGAGTCATATCAAGAACAAGGGGTTGCTTTATCCTCGCGTGCGCAGCATGTCGATGAATGGGTGTATCAACGGTGATAGCTGGTATACAGATGAAATTGAAAATCTGTTTTACACTTTTAGAAAACAATCTTCCATCATCCACCCTGCCAACAAATACGTTTTTCTTGATGAGCATCCAGATGCCATCGACGACGGTTACCACTTGACGTTTGTTAACCGGGTAAATCAATGGGGGAATATGCCCGCCAACTACCATAATGGGGCCTGTGGATTTTCCTTTGCAGATGGGCATTCGGAGATCAAAAAGTGGATCGATCCCGATACTCTTTCAAAAACCATTGTTGCGAATCCCAGGGGTCCAAACGATGTTCCGTGGCTTCAGGTGCGTACCACGGAACCTAAACGTGCTGACACCGTCTGGCCGCCGCGGGCGAAGAATTGAGTTGTCATTGCGCTGCACCCCAGATGCTCTTAAGCACAGCGTGCAGTTCTGGGTCGTGCAAGGCCAGTTCTGCCCGGACAAAGGGGTAGAAGTCGTTTCGGTAAAAATAGGCTTCGGTACCCTCTGCAAAATATTCCTTTTCGTTGGTGAGCCCATAGTGGCGTACCCTTTTACCCGTGTAGAGCAGCACGTCCTCGTAGGTCCCTGCTGCCTTGGCCTTTCTGAAAGCTTCGAGAATAGCAGTTTGATCAAATCCCAGGATTTGATCATGGTAGGCATGCGCCAGTTCATGAAGCACGACTGCGGGATGTTTGAGGAGTTGCTGACGGGAGAGTAGTTGCTCGGCGACTGGGATATGCACTTTTTTAGCTAACCTGGGATCATGTCGGTGTCTTACCAACCAATCGCGACTGGGATGGTATTGCATGGATTTCAGACTGGGATGATTGCTCTCAATCCAAATTTCCAAATTTCGCATTTGTTTTAATGGTTCCTGGGGTAGCAGGATGGATATGCGATGGAGGTGATCCGCCAACATGCGAAGAGCTTTTTTTCCTTGAGCATTCTCGTTCAAGGCCGGTTCGACATGAATGGTCCAGCCTTCGATGGACTGTTTTTCCGGATGAAATCGGATGCCTTTATTGGCGTCGATTTCCTGTGATTGCAGGGTACCAACAAGAACGGGCACCAGTGGAATTAAGATTCTCAAGACCTGTGATAGAGGTTTCCGTGAATTGCTTTTGAGTGGGTTCATTTTTAAGAAAATAGAAAAGGTAATTCAGTTTCTCGTGGCCTTACCGCTTTGAGTGTTCTTTTGAAAATGCAGTGATGACAGTTCTGGTTTGACTGGAGCCAGTCCGCGGCCTTTGACTCGATCGACCTTCTTGGCCAAGCGAAACCATTCGCTTGACATGGCTTTGACCCTTTCCGGGTAACGTGCTGCTAAATCCTGTGTTTCCGTGCGGTCATGATCGATGTGATAGAGTTCCCAGCGTCCCAGTTTTGCAGAAACAAGTTTCCATGGACCTTGTCTGAGCGCTCGATCTGTGCCGAACTGAAAATAAAGGCTTTGGTGGGGATCGCGTATTTTTCCATGAAAGATGGGTACGAGCGACTTACCCTGAAGGGGATCGATTTTCCGATTTTCGATTTCTGAAGGGTAAGCAGCGTCTCCCAGTTCGGTAAGCGTGGCCATGACATCGATCAGGTGTGCAGGTTGATCTGTGACAAAGCTGCCATCCTTCAGGGAGCGTATTCCATCGTTCAACTTAAGTTTCAGTCCCTTTGGCCAGTGAGCAATCAGGGGTGAACTGATCCCACCCTCATGTTGGTTTTGCTTGTAAAGACGGAAGGGGGTGTTGCCAAGGTGCGCCCAGCTTGCGTCGTAGGTCCAGTAGGATTCAGGGTCCCAGGGTTTGAGGTGACGTCCTCGTGTCCGTTCAAAAGGACATGCGCCATTGTCCGAACAGAAAAGAATCAGGGTGTTGTCGTAGATATCCTTGGCCTTCAGGTAATCAACCAGGCGACCGATACCCTGATCCATGATATCTACCATGGCAGCGAAAACTTCCATACGTTCGGATTCCCAAACCTTCTCGGAGGAGGCGACATTGTTCCATGCTGGTATGTGCCTCGGTCGGGGGGAGAGTTTCCATTTGTTTGGGAGAAGTCCAGACTTCAACTGCCGTTCGTGACGTTGTTGCCTGAGCACATCCCAACCTTCCTGGTATCGTCCTTTGTATTTGCGCACACTCTTCTCAGGAGCCTGAAGGGGGTAGTGTGGAGCGTTGTAGGCGACATAAAGGAAGAAAGGCTTCTTTGTCTGAGTTGCTTCATCAAGAAATTGCAGCGCAAAATCCGTCATGGCGTGTGTGGTGTAAAAGGGTTTTCCATTGAGCAAGGCCGGCACCTCCCATTTTTTGCCATGATAGCGGAAAGAGTTGTCTCCAGTGAAAAAATTGACTGCTCCTGAGAGATGCCCCCAGTAACGATCGAAACCGAACTCGGTAGGCTGCTTGCTCAAGTGCCATTTTCCTGACATGGCAGTAAAATATCCCGCTGAGCCCAACACCTCCGCCAGTGTGGCACCTCGACTCAAGGATTCACCTCCAGCCTGGTTGCAGTAAAGGCCTGTCAGGAGCGAGACTCTGGAAGAGTGGCACTTGGCGGTATTGTAGAACTGGGTAAAACGGAGCCCCGACTGGGCCAGAGCGTCCAGGTTCGGGGTGCTGATTTCAGAACCATAGCAGCCAAGGTCAGCGAACCCCAGATCGTCTGCCATGATAAGAAGAATATTGGGGCGTTCACTGGCCAGACTCAAACCATGAGCGAATAGTGCAATGCTGAAGATGAACCGAAAAGCCATGCACTCATTGTCATGAGTTTTACTATTAAATCAATCGAGATTTATTCGGCGAGATACACACGATAGAAACGATGACTTCCAGTCAGAGCCTCATTATCAACGAAAATGAAGGTGCTATCGGTGGTTTGGGCATTAGCTACAACATGCCAGTTGGTGAAATCATCGGTAGACTGAATCACGAAAGGGATATTTGGTGCTGCTTGAATGGTCAGTTGCATGCCTTGATCCTGGAGGGATACGGTTTCCACCGATAATCCCACCTCCAGATCGTAGGCCAAATGAACCGTTCCAGTGACCGCATTCACGCCATCCACTGCAATATAATAAATACCGCCTTGGGTCACTGGAAAGTTAACTCTGCTGTCGAGACCGTCCATGCCCCCGTCATTGTCACAGGCGATTTCGTTCAATGATTCAAAACTGCTGTTGGAGGATGTATAGGCTGCAATAACGGTATTAAAATCACTTCCATCGGTTGAGATACTAAGGTTCCCGTCGGCTGGTGCCTGATATGCAAACCATTGTGAGGCACCACCAGGGACTCCGCAATGGTCGGGTTCATTCACTTCCTTCGTGGCCCCGAAAGTGTTAAAGATCTGCGCCCCTGTGAACCCTGTCACCAGGGATACAGCTCGTGGGGCAAAGGGCAGATCGGGGCTCATTGGTTTGAAAAGAGGGACAGGATTATTTTCCTGTATGGCATTAAACAAGTCGGCGAATTTTTCCTCCAGAACCAGTTCCCTGATGATCTTTCCAAGGCGTGGTACATTGACTGTGCAAGTTGCGACCCGACTCCTGGTGGTCAAGTCGCCCG
>JAAZXX010000032.1:12118-14322 GCA_014239995.1 Verrucomicrobiia bacterium | reverse complement strand
CGCACAGGAATCCCTGTCCTTTCCGTCGAAGCAATCACGCCAGGATCGCAATCAAAAGCGGAAATAATTTCAAAGCCCTCACGCTCAAACCCGCGGTATGAAATAAGGGCTTTACCCAGATTCCCGAATCCTACCAGCACTACTGGTTGCAGATGGGTGGTTCCCAGCACTTCAGTAATCATACTGGTCAACTGGTTCACATCGTAACCCAAGCCTCGCGTTCCAAATTGCCCAAAATAAGTCAAATCCTTGCGCAACTGGGTAGGTTTGACGCCAGCGGCACTGGAAAGCGCTTGACTTGAAACGGTTTCCAAGCCATTGGCCTTGAGTCGCATCAGGCAACGCATGTAGACGGACAAGCGATATACTGCCTGCCGTGGAATTTCACCTTTCAGCGCTTTTTTCAAATCAATTAAATCAACATTTTCCCAGGGCACCCAAGCATCTCAAAACCCCGTGAGCACCCGGGCAACATGAGCTGAGGTTCTAGGGTCCCGAAGACACTACTTTGTACTTCAACGAGGCAAAGGATGCCCGTTTCTCCGGAATCAAGCAAGGTCACTTAAAAACGATCCATCGTCAATGACTCTCGTTCACGCGTTATTTTTTCTGAATGCATTCGGTCGGCTGTAAAAAAAAACGCATGCAGGGCGTCATTCAAGGCTTTATGGAGCACTCCTGAACCTGTTGAGCTTGGGTTATCCTACAAGTAAACCCAGCGACGTTCGCGGGAAGACAGCAAGGCAGCATCCATGATCTTCAAAGCCTCTGCTCCCTCAAGGAAAGAGGGAGTGCAATCACGTTGCTGATGGATCGCCTCTATTAACTCATAAGCCTGGTCATAACGAAAGGTAACCAACGGATCTCCCGCTTCAGGATCGCGCGGTGAATTGGGCCACGTCCAGAAGTCACGTGGGATCGTGTAAGGCTCGAGTCCCTCTCCGCCTGGCTTGCCAATCTGTAGTTCATTCCACTTCCCCGTATAAAAAACCACGGATGCCTCACTCCCATTCAACTCAAGATAATCCTGACTCTTCCAGCTTTCATTTCTACCCGTTGCAAGTTTGGTGCTTTCCATGACTCCGGTGGCTCCATTCTCAAAATCAGCCAGAATGGTAGTCCAATCATCCAGATCAGATGCATGGCCTTGCCGGTCGCTGATAAACTGCTTCAGATTTGCGCAAAGACGCTTCATTTTTCCGTAAAGCAGGTATGAAAAATCGATTCGATGGGAAAGCATGTCACCCAGTTCCCCCGTACCTGCAAGTTTTGATTCCTGCCTCCAGCCCAAGTCACGATTACCCCAATCCTGCAGACGGCAGCAGCGAAAATGATAGGGTTGGCCGAGAAAGCCATTTGCAACCAGGTGGCTCAGATATCGCATGGCTGGCACAAAACGATAGGTAAAAGCGGTCATATGACGTACATTGGCGGCACGTGCAGCTTCTGCCATGTCCCTCGCTTCTGGGTAATTCATGGCAACAGGTTTTTCGCAGAGGACATGTTTACCTGCCCTAATGGCTGCATGCACAATAGGTGCATGGAAAAGGTTGGGCGTAGCAACGATCACGGCATCCACGTCATCACGAGTCACAATCTCCTCGAACCGCGTCGAACCCACTGAAACACCGGTTTGTGACATGGCTTGTTCCAATGTATTTGGTTGGGTATCGCACAGGGCATTCAGACGGGCATCCTTGCACATGCTGATTCCAGGAAGATGATTCTGCAGCGCGATACCGCCGCAACCGATGATGGCAATCCTTATTTCACTCATAATCCAGTCAGGAGACTGTCACGCTAACAGTGTCAACTAAAGGACTCAATCTGTTTTGCACCCATCGGTTGGACTGTGTCCCGGCACGGACTCAGGAAAAGAGCCTTCGCTGACACCCCACCCTCCATCAACGGAGAGAACCTGACCTGTAATAAAGTTGGCAGCGTCGGACAGCAGGAAAGCCGCGGCCTCATCCAGGTCCTCTGGCATGCCAATCCTTCCCCCATCCAGAGGCTGTTTACTTTGAATATATCCCATGATGGATGCATCGGTCTGGGCCCGCTCCGACATGGGCGTGGCCACCAATCCCGGGCAAATAAGATTGATTCGAATGCCATTATCGGCGTAATGAGCTGCAAGAGAACGATTCATTCCAATCATGGCTGATTTGGAAACGGCATAAGCATGTGTGGCAAAAAAACGCGGA
>JAAZXX010000032.1:0-12108 GCA_014239995.1 Verrucomicrobiia bacterium | reverse complement strand
CAAAGAGCTCAGTTGTTGGGTTATGACAGTCATGCTCATTTTGTATTAGAAGAGCGCATGGCGAAAACGCCTGAAAATGTAATTTCCTTTTTAAATGAACTCTTAGAAAAAGCAAAACCTGCAGCGCAAAAGGAATTTAACGAATTAGAGGCCTATGCAAAAGAACTTGATGGTATTGATGAGTTACAAAAATGGGATAGCGCATATTACGCAGAAAAATTAAAAAAACAACGTATCGCAGCACGATTGGAATAGAAGACGGAATCCAAATTCAAACCCAGGGTTTTCCTCCAGCCCTCGTCGGTAATTTCATGCAAGGGACCGTCACCAAAAGACCTTCCACTGCCTCCAGCAACATGATAGACCCCGTGTAATTCACCGAAAACATCCAGAACCCGGCTGAACACTTTCTCCGTTTGGCTCGAATCGGAGGCGTCACATTGCAATGCCAGTCCATTATTCCCAAGCCATGACTGAGCAGCCTCGATTTTTTCTGGTCGACGCCCCGTGACAGCCACCCGTGCACCGAGGCGCAGGAATGTCCGGGCAGCAGAGGCTCCGAGGCCACCACTTCCCCCCACAACCAACAGATTTTTTCGCTTCAAGTCCATATCGCGCCATGAATGGTATCACCGGATACCCAGTTTTCGAAACCTTGCACGTATTTGTTTATAGTGAAAATCCGTGGAACAAAGCTTTTCAAGCTCGCCTTGTCGAAAATGACGCGCCACTTCAGGATCGGACATCAGCTGGTTTTTGAAATCGGCACCTACCTCTCCAGCATGCTTGTTTTTCCATGTTTCCATCGCGTTGCGTTGCACCAGTCCATAGGCGTCCTCACGCGTGAGCCCTTTCTGGATCAAGGCAAGCATGACCGTTTGGGAATTCCACATACCAAGGGACAATTGCATGTTCCGATCCATATTTTCGGGATAGACAATCAAACCGTCCGTGAGATCGGTAAGTTTGTTCAGCATATAATCCAGTAAGGTGCATGAGTCGGGAAAAATGACACGCTCAACCGAACTGTGGCTGATATCACGCTCGTGCCAAAGGGCTATATTTTCCATGGCAGCCACCGCATTACCACGCAAGACCCTTGCAAGCCCGGTCAATCGCTCACCGGTGATCGGGTTGCGTTTGTGGGGCATGGCGCTGGAGCCTTTTTGGCCCTTGGCAAAAAACTCCTCGGCTTCGAGCACCTCTGTGCGCTGAAGATGACGAAATTCGGTAGCCCAGCGCTCGATACTGGCACCAATGAGAGCAATGGTTGTCATGAACTCGGCATGAATGTCTCGTTGGATAACCTGCGTAGCTATGGGGGCAGGTTTTAATCCAAGTTTACGGCATACGAAGTTTTCTATCTTGGGTGAAAGATGGGCATTGGTCCCCACCGCACCTGACAACTTGCCCAAGGCCACATTTTTCCGTAAATCCCGCAACCGACGTTCAGCTCGACTGAATTCATCGAACATGAGAGCCATCTTGAGGCCGAAGGTGGTTGGTTCCGCATGAATACCATGACTGCGCCCAATCATCGGGGTAAATTGAAATTTTTTAGCCTTGGAACCGACTGTTTTTTTGAGGGCGATCACATCCTGGGTCAGGATGTCCACCGATGCCACCATCTGCACCCCAAAAGCCGTATCAATCAAGTCGCTGCTCGTTAATCCATAATGCAACCATCGGGATGCCTTGTCGTTGATATTTTCAGCAACATTGGTTGTGAAGGCAATGACATCGTGATTGAGAGTTTTTTCGAGTTCCCTGCAGCGCTCAATGCTGAACGAGGATCTTTTCTTCATTTTCTGGAAATCGCGCTTTGGCACGATCCCCTCCTCGACCAATGCCTCAGTCGCGAGCAACTCGATCTGCAACCAGATTTCGAGTTTCCGTTGTTCCGTCCAAATATCTCGCATCGCAGGCCGTGAGTAACGCGGTATCATGGATCGAAGGAACTCCATTTTCGCCATGAACAAAAGCAAAAACGCATATCCAGCAACAATCAAATACAGTTATCGTTGAATCAATGAACCCAAATCAGACCTCCAAGGATCCAAACCACCCCCTTCACCTCCCAGATAAAAGACCACCCGCCCCGTTTGAGGCAGCCGTGCGATAAGGAGCGGACTGGCATCATTTCCTCAAGTAGACGCCCTTGGGAGGTTGAAACCTAAGAAACGTGGCGCGAGCAACACCTGAAACATTGGCCATCAAACACCAAGTCAGATTTGACATACCATGCGTAAATCCGTATAAGGCAGGTGTATTTTGTGATTATTTAATCTTTTTTTGCTCTATTATGCCTATTTCGATTGGAAACAAAGCTCCAGAATTCAAACTGAAATCCAAAAATGCTGAAGGTGTTAGCGAGGTGTCCCTCGCACAGAACAGCGGTAAGAAAAATACGGTCATCCTTTTCTTCCCCTTAGCGTTCACAGGCGTCTGCACCAGTGAACTCTGTGATGTCACGGCTGGTCTCAGCCAGTATGGTGATCTGAACGCGGACGTGATTGGTATCAGCGTGGACAGTCCCTTTGCGCAGGAAGCATGGGCTTTGAAGGAAAATATTGGGATCACCCTCGCGAGTGATCTGAACAAGCAGACAGCATCCGACTATGGTGTTTTGCTGGATGATCTGATGGGCTTTGGAGCGACCAGCGCCAGAGCGGCTTTTGTGGTGGATAAAGAAGGTATTGTTCAATATGCCGAGCAAACTCCCACTCCTAAGGATTTGCCCGACTTTAGCGCCATCAAGGAAACCCTGAAGGGGCTCCAATAGCAGAAAGTTCCAGATTTCAATACATTGACGGGGTGTCCTTATGGACACCCCGTTTTTATTTCATATGCCAGTGGGAATCCATGGGGGGTAGATGGGGGTTTGAATTCAGGGATTCCATCCATTCGAATTGGTAAAGTTTCATGTTCGGCTCCAGTGAACCCGCCAGCCATCGGGGAAAGAGCAGGGACAGGTCTGGACTCACCCCCTGATTGACAAAACGCAATAAAACCTGGAAGGTAGCAGGACTACCCCACTGAAAGCGTGCAGGAAACGGCATCGCAACATGCCCGGAAAAGCAAATCCTTCATGCAAAATCGAGGCATTCACACTGGTGGAGCTATTGAGCGTCCTGGCCATTGTCCTGATCCTTGGATCCCTCTTGTGGACGGCAATGATGCGGGGAAAACAGCGGTCTTTTCAGGTCGTTTGTCTCAATCATCTCCAGCAATGGGGCCTGGCCACACAATTATATACCTTGGAACATGAGGATTGGCTTCCACGTGACGGGGCACCGAATGGAACTTCCCGTGAAAACGGATGGTATATCGACCTGCCACGTGCACTGGGAATCCCCGATTATCATCAGATGCCATGGCGAACCAACGGAGCCCACCCCCCCCGGACCAGCATCTGGATCTGTCCATCCAACAGGCAGCGAAGTAATGGTATCAATCTGTTTCACTACTGCCTCAACGCCTATGTCAATGGGCGAGGGGCAGGAAGCCAGGTGAAACACCATTCCATACCATTACCCGGCAGCACCATCTGGATGTTTGACAACGGTGGGCGTGCAGCTGTTGCAGGCCAGAACAATGTCCATACTAACGTGCACAATCAAGGTGCCCAGTTCGTCTTTCTGGATGGTCACGCTGCGAAATTCAATCACACGAACTACTGGGATTTTGTCAGGAACCGGGGACGTCTCGGGAATCCATCGTTGCAGTGGAAACCCCGGAACCGTTGATATCATTTACCAGTGCATGAGCGTATCATCAGGACTGCAAGGCAGGCTCAATCCACTTACCATGCGCACGGATAAGATCTACCAAACACTCTACAGCCTCGACTTCCGGTATATTGAATTGAACCGGGGTCTTGCCCACATAAAGGTTAATTTTACCGGGGGCCCCCCCCACATAACCAAAATCTGCATCTGCCATTTCACCTGGACCATTCACGATGCACCCCATGACAGCTATTTTCACCCCAATCAGGTGACCGGTTCGTTCCTTGATCCGGGAGGTCACGGACTGCAGGTTGAACAAGGTGCGACCGCATGATGGGCAGGCCACGTAATCTGTTTTGAAAGAGCGACATCCAGAAGCTTGAAGAATCGTGTAAGCCAAGCCCACGGCCTGGCGAGGATTCGACTCACCACGAATGAGGATGCCATCCCCTATGCCATCCGCGAGCAGGGAGCCAAGGTTTACAGAGGCCCTTAACAAGGCAGTCTCGGATGGAAGGTCTTTTTCAGGATGGAGCGTGTCCTTCAACAGAATGGGAACGACCAATCCCATGTCAAGCAAACGGGCGGCCAAGAGACGGAACGCAGTAATCACGGGAAGTTCCACACCATCACGGATGGTAATCAGTTTCTGCCCTGGAGGTGGTTCAAAACTGGAAACCGGGTCCACCTCGTGCACCAGAGAAGGCAGGTAGGATGACTCGGTTTGCACGCTCCCGGGCCTGCCACTCACAAACGGCATGGCATCGCATTGGGGAGGCGTACCCAAGACGCGGACGGTGTGTTCGCCTCCACAGTCCAATCCGGATGGCAGCCGTATTGATTCGCTTTGTCTCCTGGAATACTCAAAAGGTTGAAAGGGCAAGGGAAGGCCCTCAAAGGAACCTTCATGCTGGACCAGTGAAGGAATTTGGGCCAACAAGTCGCGGCAGACGGGAATTTCATTGGGCGCATCCTCGGTCAATGAAACGCGTATGGTATCCCCAATACCGTCACACAGCAGGGCCCCAATGCCGATGGCGCTCTTAACCCGACCATCTTCACCATCTCCAGCTTCAGTCACGCCGAGATGCAAGGGGTAATTCCATCCTTTTCCAAGGCAATCAAGCCGGGAAACCAGAAGACGATAACAGGCAATCATCACCTTGGGGTTGCTTGACTTCATGGAGAACTTGAAGTTATGAAATCCGCGTTTGCGCGCAATGTCAGCAAATTCAAGGGCACTTTCCACCATACCCAGCGGCGTGTCGCCGTAACGATTCATGATGCGATCACTCAGGGAACCATGATTGGTTCCAATTCGCAAAGAACGATTCAGTCGCTTACATTCTTCCACCAGAGGTACAAATTTTTCCTCAATGCGAAGTAACTCCTGTGCATATTCCTCATCTGAATATTCACGGGACTTAAATTTCTTGGAGTCCGCATAATTGCCCGGGTTGACTCGCACAATTTCCACCCACTTGACGGCCTCCATGGCAGCCTCGGGCTTGAAGTGAATATCCGCAACCAATGGAACCTGACATCCCCTGGCCCTGAGTTCCCTGACGATATGCTCCAGATTGGCGGCATGTCTCACCGTCTGCGCCGTGATACGCACCAACTGACACCCCACAGCGACCAGATCGATGGTCTGCTCAACGCAGGCCTCAGTGTCCAGTGTGTCACTGGTGATCATACTCTGGCAAACGAGGGGATGCTGGTCCCCCATCATCAGTTCATCTGCAGGACCTGATACACATACCTCACGGCTGGGCCGCCGGGCATAGCGATACAGGGATGGTGTATAACTTGGATGACTCACTACTCAGCAGTCCCGGAAGGAGTGGGTTCAAACTTGATCGTGTAGCTGGTTTCGTTTGATTGCCCCCCCAGATCCTGCACATCGAAAAAGCTTACATAAGCCATATAGCAGATCACCAGAAGGGCAAACCCAGTTTGCACGTAATTAAGGATGAAAAAAGGAATGGGACGTCGAATGATCCCCTCGATACATGCCATGACGATGTGCCCCCCATCCAAGACAGGAATGGGAAGCAGATTCAGGATAGCCAGGTTGACATTGAGAATGACGCTGAACCAAAGGGCCAAGCGCCACCCGTAATCACTCTGAAAAAGCATGTAATAGATACGCATGATCCCCACCGGTCCGCTGAGGTGCTGAGCTCCAATATCAGAGCCCTCAGTGAATAATGCTTTGAAGGTATTGACCATCGCCATGACACTGGCCTTTATTTGCGCATTAGGGCTGGGATGGCTGATTTCCATGTTTCCGTTAAGGTCCCACTTGATTCCAAGCATGGGACGTTGTTCCTCAGCAGGAGGTGCATCGCCAATGTAGGAGGGAATCACTGGAAGGATATCGAAGACTATCATGGCTCCATCACGTTCAACGGTGACATTTATGGCCTTACCGGGTTGGGCATCCATGGCCTGACTGAGAGCCCGCGGATGAAAGATGGCTTCATCGTTGACTTTACGGATGATGTCGTTGGGCTGGATGCCTGCTTGGGCCGCCGGGCTGTTTTGCTCCACACCCGCAACGATCGGGCTCTGGAAGGGCGCCACTTGGATCTGCCTCAAATTACCACGTTTGTACCATTCAGCATCCTGTTTTTCCGGATAGGCCTCCAAGGTCAGCTGTTTTCCACCTCGATCAATGGAAAGTGGAACGGAGTCTCCGGTGCTGCTGACAATTTGCCAGGTCACAGCATCACCGATACCAGACCAACGTGTCACCTCGGCGTTATTGACCTTGAGGAGTATATCTCCCGCAAGCAGACCCGCTTTTTCCGCGGGGGAGTCGGGAAAAACATAACCAACGGTGGTGGTGGTATCTCTCTCGCTCACAGGCTTACCAACGCCCCATATAAGGACGGCAAAAAGATAAGCCAACCCAAAACTGAACAAGGGACCGGCAAAAGCAACGATGATCTTGTCAAGGACACCAATGGGGGGAAGTTTTTTGGAGGGCGATTCCCCCTTGCCCTCGATGGCCTCCATGGGTGCCATCTGGGGGAGTGCCACAAACCCACCTGCGGGTATGCTTCCCAAGCTATACTTGACGCCCCTGAATTCACGTTCCCAGAGCGATTTCCCGAACCATATACCAAAACGTTCCACCACCAATCCGCGCCATTTAGCAGCTAAAAAGTGCCCAAGCTCATGAACAATGATCAGGATATTGAACAGCACGATCACCTCGAGCAGGATGAATAAAAAGTTAAGAAATTCCATGGTAATTCTGAGTTCCTCCAAGCGTCCGAAAAAAAACAGACGCGCTCAGGGAACATAGCGGCTTGGGCCGTTTAATCAATGGTTGATTTTAAGAGGCACGCCCCATTTCCCTGGCCATTTCAAGGGCAAAGTAGGTCAGTATGAGATCCGCTCCAGATCTCCGGATAGCTAGAATCGATTCGTCGCGAACACGCTCCAGATCCAACAGTCCCAAATTGGCTGCAGCATGTATTTGAGCGTATTCCCCGGAAACCTGATACGCAGCCAATGGCAGTTTAGTCGCTTGTCGCAACTGGGAAATAATATCCAGGTAAGGGCCGGCGGGCTTGACCATCAAGATGTCTGCCCCCTCCTCTTCATCAAGCAGCGCATCCCGCACTGCCTCGCGTGGATTGCCGGGATTAAGCTGATAGGTTCCTTTATCCAGGTAGGGCTGACCGCTGGAGGATTGACTTCCCACCGCATCCCTGAAGGGCCCGTAGTAGGCCGAGTTGAACTTAGCACTGTAAGCAAGGATAGCGACCTGAGACAATCCCGCCCCGTCCAGCGTTTCACGAATGGCTCCGATCCTGCCATCCATCATATCCGAGGGAGCCACCCAGTCGGCACCAGCCTCGGCCAGGATGCGAGCCATTTGGGTAAGGACGTTCAAAGTGGCATCATTATCAACATTATCCTTGGATCGATTCAGGACACCATCATGCCCGTGACTGGTAAAAGGGTCGAGTGCCACATCAGCAATCACGATCATTTCCGGTATCTCGCGTTTGATGACTTCGATGGTTCGAGGTACGAGGCCACTGGGATCAAGGGCACCACTACCATAGGGGTCCTTTATTTCCGAAGGATTACACGGAAACAAGGCCACGCCAACGATACCGACGTCGTACAGCTTCCGGCACTCCTCCACAATGCCGGAAATAGGTAAGCGATGAACACCTGGCATGCTTTTCACCGGTTCTGGCGATTTGATAAGATCCTTGACGAATAGAGGTGCAATCAGATTTTCGGGTCGCAAACGCGTTTCCTGCAACATGGAACGCAAGGGCGGATTTCGCCTCAAACGCCGCATGCGCAATGGCAAATCGTAGACGGGATGGTTTTTCAGTTGGGACATGTCTTTCCTGGCACAATGAATGCAGAGCTTTTAAGTCCTATAAAAGTTCATGCGCTGCAAGTGTTACCTTGAGCTGGTCACGGTGTGATGCTGTCAGCGGGACAAGCGGCAAACGCATCTCTTGTTGAACCTGCCCCATCAGGCACATGGCCTCCTTGACAGGAACAGGGTTGGTCTCGATGAAAAGTGCCTTGAAGAGATCATAATATTGCTGATGGATTGACAAGGCCTCCTGCACACGTCCAGCAGCAAAGGCGTTGACCATGGAGCTTACCTGTGAAGGAATAATATTTGAAGCAACGCTGATCACCCCTTGCGCGCCTACGGACATAAACGGGAGGGTCAAGCCGTCATCTCCGCTCAGAATAGTGAAGGTTTCACCAAGAGCAGCCCGAAGTTGGCTGACACGGTCCGCATCCCCCCCAGCTTCCTTGATGCCGACCACATTGGGATAAGCATCCTTCAGTCGGCATACGGTGTCCACAGCAATTTCAACCCCACATCGCCCTGGAATACTGTAAAGGATGATGGGTAAAACTGTGGCCTTGGCGATGGCACTGAAATGTTGAAACAGACCTTCCTGAGAGGGTTTATTGTAATAAGGAGCCACCTGCAATGACCCATTTACCCCGCGTTTTTCAGCCTCCTGGGTTAAATAAACGGCCTCTTGTGTCGCGTTGCCTCCCGTACCTGCAATTACTTTCAATTTACCCTCAGCAGATGCCATTACCACCTCGATAACCCTCAAATGCTCCTGACAATTGAGGGTTGGCGATTCCCCGGTCGTGCCAACCGGCACCACTCCGTCAACTCCAGCTTGAATCTGACGTTCAACGAGAGTCGTGAGGGCCTCTTCGTCAAGGCCACCCGATTTAAAAGGGGTTACAATCGCTGTGAAAGTACCTTTAAACATGTATTCTGTTTTCTAAATTTCAAGCCGTGAGTATGCATGATAGATTTTTTTGTCCATATTCGACAATGAAAGACGATGTATTTCGGTGGCTGGTTACGCTAATCTAATCCAATTCAATTTCACCCGTAAACACGAAATCAGCGGGCCCGGCCAGACGAACATCCTCATGAACCATTCCACGTTCAACGAAGGAAACCTGCAGTTGATCCCCGCTTTGCACCAATGCATCCACCGGGGATTGAAAACCTAACAATCGGGCTGCCACCAGTGCCGATGCCGTCACGCCCGTGCCGCAGGCAAGCGTTTCAGCTTCAACCCCACGCTCGTATGTGCGCACCTTGATACGCCCAGGACCAAGCACTTGAACAAAATTAACATTGGTTCCATGGGGCGCAAAATGAGCATGATGACGGATAGCTGCCCCCATACGCCCCACCATCTCTCCATCAATCACCTCCTCAAAAACAACGGCATGAGGCACTCCCGTGTTGACCGAATGCACCCTGAATTCTTTCTCATCGAAGCACAGCGGTTGATCCAAGTGCATCGGACCAGGCGGTGTCAAGCTCACCGTCACTTGGTCCCGCTGAAAGGAGGCCGAGACAATTCCTGCCAACGTTTCAAAATCCAAGGATCCTTCGAATGATCCCATTTTCCGCGCAAATGCTGCAAAACAACGAGCCCCGTTCCCGCACATTTCAGCTTCACTGCCATCGCTGTTATAAAACTTCCATGCCCAATCCACCGTTGATTGCCGACTTGGATTCAGGAGTATCAGTCCATCCGCTCCAATACCGGAATGACGCTCACACAAGGCGGCTATCTGCTTGGGTCCCAAGGTAAGTTTAAGGCGCCGGTTGTCGATCAGAATGAAATCATTCCCTGCACCATTCATTTTTGTGAAAGAAATCCGCATCAAATTGCTTGAAGGCTAACGGCGGGAATGGGAGGTGGAAAGTCCAAATTTAAGAGATGGATACACACGAGACAGCGGGTTTTGATGTAGAAAAAGACAACACTGGCAACGGCTATTCATGAATGGAGGATGCGTATTCCTTACTCAACTTAAGGCTTCCAGAAAAGGAACCCAAAGTGTTCATGAAGGAACTGGATACAGGTTGTGTGAGTCAAGGCATGCATTGTTCCAGAACGATTCATGTGCCACTCCTATCAATTTAAGAACCTTCAGGAAGAAACTTTTTACTGGTTAAGCCGCGCATCGACAAAATCCAGTGCCACGTCGATGGCATCGGTGAACCAATCCATTTCTGACTCACTCACGATAAGGGGTGGTACAACCCAAATACCAAATTTGTCGGTTGGCACATAAACGTCCTTTTCCTTGAAAAGGAACTCTGAAACCTCCCGAATGATGGTGGAGGTATACTTTTCGGTGGTTTTTCTCAGTGGTGTGTTGCTTGTTCGATCGCTTACCAGTTCCATGGTGTAGAACAATCCCAGCCCACGAACATCGCCAACGCAGGGATGCTTGTCGGCAAGACGGCGCAATTTGGATTCAAGATATTGCCCCTTGGATTGGACCGTTTCAAGGAACTGATCTTCCAAGAGGAAATCCAGGGCTGCCAAAGCACCCGCACAACCCAGGGCATGCCCAGAGTAACTTTGTCCGTGGCCAAATATATTCTTTTCAAATGAGGCACTGACCTTCTCAGAGAAGATGGCTGCAGTCAGCGGACAGTAGGCTCCCAATGCCTTCCCCAGAATAATGATGTCCGGTTCCACCCCACTGTGTTCGATGGCCAGGAGTTTACCTGTGCGACCCATCCCGGTCATGGTTTCGTCGATAATCATCAACAAATCCCAGCGATCACAGATAGCTCGCACACCCGCCAAATAACCCGGCGGGGCAGGAATGATGCCATTACTGCCCACCACCGGTTCCACGATCACCGCAGCGACCTTGTTATTTCCACCTTCGTTCTCAATAAGATACTCCAGGTAGCTCAAGTTCTCCTCGACAAAGGTATCTGGTCCACCAAAAGGTGGACGAAAGGCGTTGGCCTCTGGAGCAAACACCACCCCGGGCACCGTCAGGGGTTCCTGAAACCATCGACGCGGATCCCCGCTCAAGGATGCAGCCCCTGCGGTGGAACCATGCCAGGATTTGTAACGAGAAATAATTTTGTATGGATAAGGATACTGTCCGGGAGCATCAGAGGCTTTGAGTCCCCCCTCATGAAACATACGGTTGTATTGATACAGACGCGCCCCTTTGATGGCCGCTTCAACGGCACCTGCGCCGCTTTGGGCAAAATAAACCCTCTTGGAAGAGGAGCCGGGGGTGAGCTCAGCAAGACGCTTGGCAAGCTTCCCGGTGGGTTCAGTGGCAAAATCGTCTGTCACGTAGATCACCTTTTCAAGTTGATCCTTCAGGGCGTCAACGATCCGGGGGTGCTTGAATCCGAGGTTGATACATTCGTGGGCACTTCGCAGGTCGAATATACGGCGCCCGTCGGTGGTGTGGATCCAGCATCCTTCAGCACGTTCAACTGGAATAGGTGCGTATTCTGCCTGACTGGACCAGCACTGCATCATGTGCCTTCCCTGCCAGCTTGCAAAATCAGTCTTACTCATAATTGAAACTCAATGAAACGCCACTTTACCCATGAAGCCGATGGCGATCACGAGCCCATCTTGAGACGATCGGCTACCTGCTGCACATCCTTATCGCCACGTCCGGAAAGATTGGCGATGATGATCTGATCCTTGGGCATCTCGGGCGCTCGCTGGATCACAGCCGCGATGGCGTGGCTGGATTCAAGCGCGGGTATGATCCCCTCAAGACTTGCCAATCTCTGAAAAGCCTCCAAAGCAAGCTCATCGGTAGCATATCCGTAATCCACCCGTCCATGGTCCTTGAGCCATGCGTGTTCCGGTCCAACAGCGGCGTAATCAAGCCCAGCAGAGACGCTGTGCGTCGATTGAATCTGCCCATGTTCATCCTGCAACACGTAGGACCGAGTACCCTGGAGCACACCGAGGGATCCTCCCTGGAAACGAGCGGCATGCCTTTCAGGTTCTATTCCCTCTCCCCCGGCTTCAACGCCAAGCATGCGCACGGACTCATCCTGCAG
>JAAZXX010000329.1 GCA_014239995.1 Verrucomicrobiia bacterium | reverse complement strand
CCAGCCGCAGGGATGTGATTCGCAGCTACGAGACATCCCTCAAGTTGCAAGGGAATCCTGATAAAGGAGCTGAAATTTTTAACGAGGCATGTGCCACCTGCCATCAAACCACCGAGCAGGGGACCAGGCTTGGCCCAGACCTGCATTCCGTTGCCGGTCATTCCAAGAAGAAACTACTGACCAACATCCTTGCCCCAAGTGCCGACATACAACCTGGCTATCAAGCTTATCAGTGCAGCCTTACGGATGGTACGGAAATATACGGTCTGATCCAGACCGAGACCGGAAGCAGCATCACCATGGTGAGTCCTGATGGCAAAACCCACGATATCCTGCGACGTGATATCCTGGACCTTCGTGGAGGAAACCTATCTCTCATGCCTGAGGGCCTTGAGGAAATGCTCTCCATGCAGGACATGGCGGATCTCATTCAATGGCTGCGCGAAGGGCAATGAAAGGACACCGAGATACAAGCGGATCAAAGCACAGGGAGTAGTCGTTTGAGGATGGCTGCCATGGGTGGACAGGGATTACTCAGGGATATTCCCGCAGGCCTGCCAACCGATGTGACCAGCATGCCGAAGCTCCCTGCCACGCCCGGTTCTTGAAGCCATTATTTACATTCCATTTTCACACCGACACCTCCATAGTGATCTATTGCAAACCAGAACCCCTTGGAAAACCATGTATCGCTGCATTCCCCTGATTGCCTCACTCGTCTTGTCATCCCTGTTCATCGTAAGTGCCATGGCATCACCGGTTGAAAACAGGGCGCAAAGCAAATTATCCGGTCACTTCCTATGTGTGGCAACTCCCGGCATTCGTGATTATCTGGGTTACGGAGGGCATGGACTTTTGCTCTTCGATATTGACAATAAGCATCGTTTCGTCAAACGCATCCCCACGGGCGGCATGCATCCAGATGGCACCCCAGCCAACGTGAAGGGAATCGCCGTCAGCAAATCACTGAACAGCATCTACATCAGCACCCTTTACGGGCTGCAGAGGATCGATTTCGCAACAGAGAAACTACTTTGGGAGAAACCCTTTGAAGGTGGATGCGACAGGATGTCCATTTCTCCCGATGGAAAAACCATGTATCTTCCTTCATTGGAAAAGGATTTCTGGAATGTCGTGCAATGTGAAACAGGAAAACCCGTGGCCAGGATCAAGGTACATGCACGCGCACACAATACCATCTACGGTCCATCCGGTCGCTATGTCTACATGGCGGATATCGCTTCACCACTCCTCCATGTGGCGGACACCCGCACACATACCATGTCCCACACCATTGGCCCGTTCAGTGCCGGCATCCGCCCCTTCACCATCAACGGCACTGAATCCCTTGTATACGTCAATGTCAATCATCTCCTGGGTTTCGAGGTTGGCGACCTGGTCACCGGAAAGCAGCGCGCACAGGTAACGGTTGAGGGGTGGGACAAGGGACCGGTAAGACGCCATGGCAACCCCAGTCATGGGATTGCACTCACGCCTGATTAATCAGAGGTCTGGATCAGTGATGGCCACAACATGCGGTTGCACATATTCTCGGCAAGTTCCCCATACCAACAGCATACCACCATACCCCTTGCTGACATGCCTGGCTGGATCAATTTCAGCATGGATGGTCAATATGCATATCCTTCGAGCGGAGAGGTCATCGAGACAGAAACCCGCAGCATCCTGTATATCCTCAAGGACGAACATCACAACACGGTTTCCAGTGAGAAAATGGTGGAAATATTTTCAAACAACGGCTGGATCACCCGTGCAGGAGACCAATTTGGAATTGGCAGACAGGGCCTCGGGGATAACAAGCCTCCCCAATAACATGTTCGGTGCCAGTCACGACAAATACCTTATTTCCATGGGGACTGAATCCGATCGAAGCTAATTTTGTGAGTTTGTTTGTATTTGCCTCCATCGCGCGGCCTCAATGAAACCCATTTCAATGTCATCGCGGCGAACCTACAGACCACGTTGAGGCAATTGAAGATCAAACCGGCAGAGAAGGCCCTGAAGGGAAACGGTATATGAGTTTACCAGACGCCTCTTTCCACGAAGGCTCCTTCAGGCGCTTGCGTACTGCTCCACTTCTTCGCGTGTATTGACAATGTGGATAACAACGCGTTCTAAGTCCACCAAACGTAACTTACACGCATCAAGGGAATCCGCATTGACGGGAATGGAAAGGTTCCAAAAACCACCTGGTGGTTTTACATATCGTGCTGCATAATCTGCCAGGTGTATGATCGATGCCAGTTTTTGTTCTTTGCAGGGAGCATGGTGAAAAGTGACCGCAGTGACGATTTCCGGGGGCAGTTTCCACTGTTCAAGAAGATATCCACCCATGGCTGCATGATCGATCCCACAGCATTGTTTTTCAAAGTGGCACCAGTTACCACTTGGTTCTGAAAAATCCTCCCTGAATGCACCGATATGATCGCGCATTTCAGGATTCAAGGCGGCCTTGCCAATGTCATGCATGAGTCCCGCAATAAAGGCGAAGGTAGGGTCTAGATTTTCTCTCTTGGATTCGGAAAGAATCTCACAAAATCGCTTCGCGATGATGGCAACCAGAACGGAATGCCCCCACAGTTCGCGACGGTCAAAGCCATAACTCCTAAGCTCTGTGCCGAGAATTTTCTGCACACTGAGGACAGATACCAGACGTAAAAGTGGCGCGTAACCTAACTGCAACATCATGCGGGAGAGGATTTCACGAATTTCCTGTGTAGAAACATCCTCCGAGGCGTCTGAATCGGACTCACCCTCGGAAGTTTCCTTCTGCTTGGCCTTGTGCACCACCTGAAGGGCAAGAGCACGATCCAGCAGAAGGGTGTCAATGACTTCTTCGTTTTCCTGTGAGGGGTTTCGAAGCATCAACATGAGACGGCACACAACCTCAAGTGAAGTGGGCAACACACCCATCTGTCGCATGATGCGTTCGGCGAACGCTGAAGAAGAATCATTCATCCTACGAGGAGTCCTTGTTATCGTTCTTGCAAATCACTTCACCATCTCGAAGCACAATTTCCTCCACGGAGCGTTCCTCCTGATGCTCCCCCTCGGTAAATATACGGATTTTTGCATCTCGAATAGCTATCTTACGGCGTTGCGTACCACCCACCAATTCCTTGGCGCTTACCAAGCCGGACTTGGTCAATTCAGATCTGAGATTATCCAAGGTGCATTTTCCCAGATTCATGCTGTTGCTTGAGGTGTCCGGAGAAAGTGCCAGGGGCAAGTCGCAAGCTCCGACCAGGATGGCCTGTATTCGATCCGAGGAGACTTCCACCTCACCATGCTCCATCTCCTCTTCGACTTCGATGAGTTGAGCGAGCAGCGCACCCACGGCAGTGTCCGCATAGGCAACCGGATACTGAATGGCCCCTTGCGTGTTGTCTGCCGAGTCAGGAAAAAGGACGTGGGCCACTGCAATGGTGAGGAGTTCTGGATCACACAGCACCAGGCACACACCAAAACCAATATCGTTTACTTTTATTTCTACCTGCTCACACTCTCCGGCACAGCACCCGGATGGGCCCAGCGTAATGGAGTTGGAGTTTCTCATTTTTTAAAACGTCCATGTCTAAGTTCACACACAGGGCAGCAGAGGTTTTTAAACACCGATGCATCAACATCAACAACTCCGCTGCGGCGTAATTTGTTAATAAACAATAACAAATGCAATTAAGTGCTTTATCTTTGATTGGGAGCACTGTTACTAGTGCAACAGATTATAACTATTATTTAAATATACCAATGACATGTTTAAAGTGTTTTACAAGTAAATATTTATATTTATCATACCTATCATGCAGCAAATGAGGATATTATCTTTCGCGCATCCCAATTAGCCGCCAACTCAGAACTGGCCAAAGGCATAAGAAAACAGCTCAATCAGCACAAACCATCGAGCAGTCATTTCCACGGATCATGATGGCTTGGATTGCCGCGTTCATGAATACCCCGATGGTAAGGTCGGCTACATGACTTCATGGAGTTGAACTTCTCTGCCCAGTTCCAGTGATCGTTGAGAAGCTTCCAGAGCAGCAATAAGTTCCACCTCTTGCTCAATGGGATAGGGTTCCTTCCCTGTAGAAACACAATGAATGAAAGTCTCCAGCAGGTAGGTGTAGAGATGCCTCAAATCAGGCGTCAGGGTGCGCCACCCCTTCGCGCCATAAAGGTTCAGTTGATAGCCGGCCTGCATCCTTGTTGAATCGGCCACGATCAAGACCACATCCAGGCCCTGCGAGAATCGTATCCGAACAATGTTGCGATCCTCCCGACCTACGTTAACGACACTGACAGCTCCCCCTCCCAGCACAGCATAGATCATCGACAAAGCATGAATGCCATAATAAATCAGATCATGACCACACACTGCCTGGGCCAGATGAACGCTACCAAGGGATGACAAAGTCCCCCGCAACTCCACGATATCAGGGACAAATCGCAGACTGCTTGAGGACATGAAAGGCGTTCCCGCCTCACGCGCAATCCGGACGATACCAGCGGCCTCCCTTGCAGTCATTGCCAGTGGTTTATCACAGAAAGTGGGGATCCCTTTCCGCAGGGGATAATCGGCATATCGCCAGTGACTCCCACTGCCATCATCCACAATCAACACCGCATCCATTCCGTCACAGCACGCCTCGGGTGTGGAGGTGATTTGCTCGATCCCGCAGACAGTGGCCAAAGCACGGGCTGCTCCAGGATCGGGGTCCCAGAGCTTCATGACCCGGGCACCCTCAACCCGTCGATCGGACTTTATAAATGTTCCGCGTACACCTTCCAAGTGACTTGCATCCCATCCATTAAAGGCTGTGGCAAAAGCAGTGCCATGGTGGGATCCCGGTTTCCTTGACTTCCCTGGCCGTCCGTAGCTTGCACCCGAGATCAGTCCCAATCGTAAGGTTTTTTGGTTTTGAGTCGCATGGGCTTCGCCCCATAGCGAAGAGGTCATCAGGGCAGT
>JAAZXX010000328.1 GCA_014239995.1 Verrucomicrobiia bacterium | reverse complement strand
TTGGAAGTGGTAAAGTCCTGTTCATGGGCAGCGATAGTGCCTGGCGATGGCGCCGCGGGGTCGAGGATCTCTACCATTACCGATTCTGGAGCCAGATCGTACGCTGGATGGCCCATCAACGACATATCTCAGGAAACGAGGGAGTTCGCCTGACCTATACACCTGAGAAACCTGAAATGGGACAAACGGTTTACCTGAGCGCCACAATCATGGACCGCAGCGGTTACCCGCTGCAGGAAGGTCGTGTCATGGCCAGCGTGACCACTCCAGGAGGAGGCAAGGAAACTTTGGAAATGCAACCTGAAGATGGGGGTTGGGGAGTGTTTCGAGCAACCATCGAGGCACGTGAAGCAGGCATGCACCTCCTGAAAATACGTTCGTCGGAGGAGGGGCGGGAATTGGAAACACGGCTGGAAATCCTTCGTCCCATGGTTGAAAAAGTTGGGCAACCAGCCCGTGAAGACGTACTTAAGGAAATTGCACGGGTATCCAGAGGCAAACAGGTAGATACATCCGGACTGGAGGAGCTTGTTGAGCAGATTTCGGTACTCCCTGAACCCAAGCCGATTGAGATTCGACTTCGACTCTGGTCTCACCCGGTGTGGGGAGGCCTGCTGCTGGCGATGATGTCCATATACTGGGTCGGTCGCAAATATTTTGGCCTCGTCTAGCAGCAAGCAGAGCATGGATGTAATGAAACCCCACGAGCAGATTTGACGAACCCGAGGGACTCAAGCAACATGTCTAGTGTGCAGAGCAAACATTCCATCGAATCACATGATTTGCCCAAGCGCCTGCAAACGCAATTCGCTGCGTTGAAGGCCAGGCTTTGGCGTGTTGAGCTCATCCTCTGCCTCACATGGTGCATCTTTGCCTTCCTGATCTCCTTTCTGAGCGTGTTCCTCCTGGACCGATGGTATGATACCCCGGGTATGCTCCGTGCCACGTTGCTGATGGTGGCGTTGGCAACACTCTGCCTGGTGTCCGGATGGTGGACCTGGCGATGGATACTCTCCAAACGCAACCTGCGAGATTATTCGAAACTGGTCCAACGTCGCTACAGAATCCTTGGGGATCGTCTGCTGGGCATCGTCGAGTTGACGGAGGATGCCCATGGGGAAACCTCCTATTCGGATGAACTCTACCACGCTGCAATCCGTCAAGTAGATGGGGATGCCAGGAACTGTGACTTTGAAGGAGCCGTCTCGACAAAAACCCTGCGACGCTTGGCAAGCATCTCCTCCATGCTTGTGGGGCTTACCTTAATTCTCCTTCTACTGCTTCCTGGGGCCTTCACCAATGCCCTCAGCAGGTGGCTGCTACCAAACGCCCAAATAGCTCGTTACACGCTCGTTACCATCCAACCGGACACTGCGGACTATCTTGCCATTCGCGGCGAGCCCTTCTGGATGGAGGCGTCTGTTGATTACCTTTCATTCTGGAAACCGTCCCAAATAACGGTCCAGCTTGATTCGGGATACCAATTGACCGGTGAAGTAAAGGAGAACCGCATTCGCATGGAAATTCCTGGGCAGTTCAAGGAAACGGCCATGCACCTGAGTGTGGGTGACGGATCCGCGAAATCCACCGTCAAACCTCTCCAGCGACCGACCCTCCTCGCTCTGACAGCGTCCATTCGGATGCCTGATTATCTCCAGAGACCCGATGAGACGTTCGATATCCAATCTGGAAACATGGATATTCTCCAAGGATCGGGCATCCAGCTCAATGGCACCATCAATCGCGACCTACAAGCCGTTGACCTTCAATGGGGAAGCAATCACCGAATTCCAGTTGACCTGGATGGCAGCACTTTTTCCACGGATTGGCTTAGCTCCTCCAATGTCTTTGATGCCACTCTCAAATGGACCGATGGTTATGGTTTCACCAATGCCATACCATGGAACCTGGGGATTGAACATCGCGAAGACCAGCCACCTTCCTTCCTTTTTCCCGAGCTTTACAGGGAAATGGCCATCCTCGAGACGGAGGTTCTCGAGATGAAGACGGAGGTTCGCGACGATTACGGAGTCCGTGAATTCGGCATCCAGTGGGAAACCATGAACGGCATCCAGCCATCAAAAGAAACCCTTGATGTGGATTTTCGGGATGCCTCACTGCACAGGGCACAGGACGAACTCAATGTTTCCTTCTATTTCAGCCCCACCCTCTACAATGTGACCCCAGGCGACGTGGTCGAGCTCCTGGGCTATGTCACGGATTTTTTCCCTGGTCGCAGCCCTAGCCAGACCGCAGTTTATCGGATCCATGTCGTGAGCTCCGTCGAGCATGCCGAGCGGATACGTCAGCGTCTGGAATCCCTGTTGACCCAACTGGAAGATGTTTCCCGCCTCGAGCAATCCATTGCAAGTGCCACGGCAGAATCCCTTGAACAAATGGAAGCCCTCGCACCGGAGGATCTTGCTGCTCGCCTGGAAGATCAGGCCAACGACCAGAAGTTGAATGCCAACCACCTCGCGGGACTTGCCCGTGAGGGCATGGAAACCTTGCGGGAGGCCATGCGTAACCCCGCCTTCACGGACGAGGTGATGTCCGACTGGACCGAGACACTCAGCGAAATGCAGCAACTGGCTGAGGACAAAATGCAGGAGGCCGCCTCATCACTGGCTGAGGCCTCCAGCAGCCAATCCGGAACCGAGAGCAAACCTGGTTCCCAGCCTAAGCCGGGAGCAGGCTCCGCTACCTCCCAGAAGCAGGCCATGCAGGCTGCCCAGGCAACCGAACAGGAAATCCTGGAACGACTGGAGGACCTCCAGTCCATGGTCAATGAGGATCTGGATCAGTTGCAGGCCCTGACCCTGGCACAAAGGCTTCGCAAGCTAGGTGTCACCGAAACCGAACTGGAAGCGACACTCATGGAGGGGGCCGAGGATACCATCGGGCTGTTCCCTGAAGAATTGGCTCCCAGATGGCGTGCCCTCCATGCAAAACTAGGCGAGACTCAAGGCGACACGGCCACACAATCGCAGGAGCTTCAAGAGGAAATTGGTCGTTTTTTTGAGCGCACTCAAAAGGAACCCTACGGGGATGTCAGTGCAGACATGCGAACAAAAGAGACCTTCGATGGAATCAACACAACACGCGAACTGATCCAAAAAAACATCACCATGGATGCCGCCGACCAAGTGGCAGTTTGGGCCAAACAATTTGAAACCTGGGCCTCACAATTGGAACCTCAAGAGGAATCTGAAGGTGGTGGCGGAGGTGAAGGTGGAGGTGAAAGCGAGGAGCAGGACCTCACCCAGCAGCTCATGGCACTCCTGCGCATGAGGGAGGGAGAACTCAATCTGCGCATGCAGACACGCCTCCTGGGACGCCAGCAGGGCGACACCAATCTGCAGATGGAAAGGGCCCGTGAGCTGGCAACAGAACAAGAGGGACTGCAGGAAAACCTCATGGAGGTACGGACCAAGATCCCCATTCCATTTCTGGATCCCATCTTCGAGGAAATCCACTCCCACATGGGCAATGCTGCCGATGCGCTCTTGCGCGGACAAACGGATGAACGCGCAGTGAAGCCAGAAACTCTATCCATCCAGACGCTTACTGATGCGATCAACATCTTGAACGAACAGGCACAAAAAAACAGTAGTTCCTCCTCAAGCGCCAGTCAGGCCATGTCCTTCATGATGCAAATGATGATGGCCAGCCAGGGCATGGGGCAGGAGGCCAATAGCCAGGCTGGAGGTGGCAGTATGTCTGGCGGGGACACGGACCAGGCTGCCACAGATGCAGAGGGCAAGGATGACGGTGATGTTGGCGAGAGCAGAGGCATCACACGAGGCAGCGGCCAATCTGCCAATTTGCCTACCGAGTTCCGACAATCCTTCGAAGCCTATTACATGCAACTGGAGCAGCTCGACGCATCACCGAACAGAACGGGGGAAACACCATGATGCCAACATGCACCATCAAACACCTGATCGCATCCCTGGCAATACTTGTGTCGATGCTTGCGCATGATCCAATGGAAGCGCAACAGCTCTTTACCGGCCAAGTAGACTTGGCTGCCAAACAGGTAGACCGCCTTTATGTCAAGGGCCTCCAGTTTCTCAGCTCTTCCCAGACACAACGTGGGAACTGGAATGATCGCCCCTACGGTATGGAACCGGGCGTGGCAGGCTTGGCCCTGGTGAGCATTCTGGCGCATGGGGATGACCCTAACCATGGTCCTTACGCCATCGCTGTAAAACGAACGCTCGATTTTATCCTCTCGGAGCAAAACACACAAACGGGCTACATTGGGCGCACCATGTACAATCATGGATTCGCAACCCTTGCCCTGGCGGAGGCCTACGGGACAGTTCTCGACGATCGTGTTGGCCCTGCTCTGGAACTTGCCATTGAACTCATCCTCAATTCCCAGTCGAGGAATCCACAAAACGCATGGCGCTATTCACCGGAGAGCAAGGATGCGGATACGACGGTAAGCGGAGCACAAATGGTTGCACTGTTCGCCGCAAGAAACGCAGGCCTATCGATCCCGCAGGAGGCCATCGAAAAAGGTGTTGCTTATTTTCTCTCCTGCCAATCTGCCGACGGGGGGTTTGGCTACACGTCATCCTCAGGCCCTAATGGACCGCGCACGGCCATTGCATGTCTGGTACTCGCCCTGGCCAAGCGCAAGGAGACAGCCGCCTTCAAATCCGCGTTCAACTTCCTTCAGCGAGCTTCCCAGTCCAACAGTTATTACCATTATTACCTCTATTATGGATCCCAGGCCTTTTTTCACGCATCACCGGAAGCATGGAACGCCTGGAATCGGGAAAACTTGGCGGAGTTGATAAAATCCCAGAACACGGACGGCAGTTGGGATGGCCAATTTGGATCCACATTCAGCACGGCGGCATCGCTGCTGTCCCTCGCGTTAAATTATCGATTTCTTCCCATTTATGAACGTTGAAGCCCGTCAACAGGCGCACGGCCATTGCATGTCTGGTACTCGCCCTGGCCAAGCGCAAGGAGACAGCC
>JAAZXX010000327.1 GCA_014239995.1 Verrucomicrobiia bacterium | reverse complement strand
TGTTGGTGAGGGAGCCACTTACCAGTTGCAGGTGATTAACGCACAGCCTGATGTATTGCCTGTATTTCCTGAAATCCCCGGGCTTGAGATCAGCTACGGAGGCCAAAACCGGAGTTCCAAGACGGTCATCAACAATGGTCGCATGCAGAACTATACGACCCTGGTTTACCAATGGAAACTGATACCGCGCCAGGAAGGTGTTTTTTTGATTCCTGCCATTTCGTTTAAGATCGACCGTAAAGTACACCGAACTTCAGCGGTCCAGTTGCGAGTTACCAAAGGGATCGATTACAGTCAGTACGCCTTCATTCAATTGAATCTTTCCAAGCAGTCTTTCTTCGAAGGTGAACCTTTTTCCTTTTCAATTGATTTGTATGAGCAGAATGCACGGGTGGAAAAGGGCCCTGATTTGCTCAGTGATGGATTCGTGGTACAGCGCATTTCTGATAATCTTCGACAAAATCGCAAAGTGATTGGAACTAAAGCCTACAACGTGTGGAGTCTGGACTACATCGCTCGTGCCGTGCGTCATGGGGAACTCCAATTGGGCCCTGTCTCCTGGCCCGCAGCTCTGGTTTTTCGCCAGCAATCCCGCTCAAGAAGTGTTTTTAATTCCTTCTTTAATGACAATTCAAAGCGTCGAGATATTGTCTTGAAGGCAGGGCAAACACCCATTCAAATCAAACCTCTTCCAGAACAGGACCGCCCACAATCGTTCAACGGTGCGATTGGTCAATATGAAATCGAGATGGAGGCCACTCCTCTCCAGGTTACGGAGGGAGATCCTCTCACTGTTTACATACGCATACGAGGTGAGGGACCCTTGGAAGCCATCCCCATGCCTCCGGTAGATCATTGGAAGAGTTTTAAAACCTATCCACCCAGTGCCACCACAGAGCTTGCTGACAATACTGGGTTGAAAGGTGTTCGCGTGTTTGAACTCGTGACCATCCCTCAAAAGGCCACTATCACCGAACTGCCTTCTCTGGAATTTAGTTACTTTGATACAGTGGAAGGCGCATATCGCTCGCTGGTTCACCCGGCTATTCCACTGAAGGTTTTGCCAAGTCAAATCGTTTCCTCGAATGCTGGTTCGTCCCAGTCCAACTACGATGTGACGGGGCTTCCTAAGCCCAAACCCAAGGATTTGGTGCCTATCAAGGCTTTCCTTGGAAAAGTGGTTGCAAAGGAAAGTCCCTGGGTACTCCAGTCTTCCTTCTACTGGGCCCAATTGGTGCCACCCATCTTGCTAGGCCTTGCCTGGGCCGTCAGACGCCAGAAGGAAAGATCGAGCCAGGATGTTCAGGGAAGACGCAGGCGTCACGTTGAAAAATTTACACGAAAACACCTGCCTGAGCTGGAGGAATTAGCGATAAAAAATGATAGCGATGCTTTTTTTGAACTGTTGTTTCGCTTATTGCAGACACGTCTTTCGCAATCCATGGACTTACCGGCTGCATCGATCACGGAAGCTGTGCTTGATGAGCCCCAACGTGTTGGGAATATTTCCAATTCAGATGTCGAGCTATTGCATACCTTGTTTCAAGCCTGTAATCAGGCGCGTTATGCTCCCATTGATTCTTCCCAACAATTGGCTGAGTATGCGTCACAATGCAAAGATGTTCTTACTCGGCTTGCATAATTGACGACCGTCCCCATGAAAAACCTCTTAGAGCATGGCCAACGCAACACCCGCAAGCAGACTAAGCGGTGGAAATGGTTCAAGACGACAGGCGCTCATATCTTGTGCTGTGCTTGCCTTGTTTTCATGAGCACCGCGGATCAGGTCTTTGGGGAGAAAGGGAAACAAGTTGAAGAGGTGAAGGTGCACGGCACAGAGGCTGCATCCGTCGAGGACCCGGCTCTTACACATGCCTATCAGGCACTGCTTGAACTGGATGATGCCGCTACGGGAGAGGTCGATAAGTGGATCCGGCAGGCTAATTCCAGTGAGGACCCCGCCAACGATCCTGCCGTGATTGCGTTACCAGGTAAAATCGATCAGCACTTGAAATCAGTTCAGGATGCGTATGATGCATTTATTTTAAAATACCCTGAACACGTTGGAGTACGCTTGGCCTATGCGAGTTTCCTGACCGATCGAGGGTTGGAGATGAAGGCGGCGCCGCATCTACTCAAAGCGACCCAACTGGATCCAAGTAACCCTGCTGCCTGGAATAATCTCGGCAATCATCATGGTCATATGGGACCTGTCCGTAAGGCTTTTGAATGTTATGAAAAAGCTATTGCGTTGAATCCGGATGCATCGGTCTATTTTCATAATTTCGGCACGACCGTCTACCTGTTTCGCAAGGATGCCATGGATTACTTTGATATCACCGAAGGTGAGGTTTTCGATAAATCACTGGCGCTTTACCAGGTGGCCTTCAGGAAAGACCCTGAAAATTTTGATCTAGCTGAGGATATTGCCCAGACTTATTATGGAATTCGAACCAAGGCTGCTCCATTCAAAATGGCACGTCCAGTCGAAGCTCTTGAGGCTTGGGACCTTGCCTTTGCGATTGCTCCTGGAGAACATGAACAGCAGGCTGTCTATATTCATCGTGCTCGCATTTTACTTGGTATTGATAAACTCGCAGAAGCTCGTGCTGCTTTGGACAAGGTTACTTTGCCGGCATACCAAAGCCTCAAAAAGAAAATCAGTCACAATCTCGATAAGCGAACCGCACAACATATTTCCGGGACAGGACTAAGGTGAATGACACCTGTCACGATGAATCTGGAAAACACCGGCTTGGTTCTCATTACAGTGCAATAGGCATTTAAAACCCGACTCGCGTATAATTAGAATCCCCATCATGCAACTCACAGAGAACCCCCAGATATCTCCACAGGAGCTGGTGCAACTTGCAAGGGCAACCATGGAGGAGGCAAAATTCCCCTTTTTGGCATCCATTGACGGTGAGCAAGCGCGGCTAAGGCCCGTGTCACCTGTGCGGGTGGACCATTTTACTGTTTACGTGGCGAATCTGCGAAGGTACCACAAGACACTTGAGATAGCCTCCAACCCCAAAGTCGAGCTTTGTTACATGGCACCCAGCCATCATCAGGTAAGGATCACAGGTGATGCAGAGATTCTGAGTGATCAAGTCACGATGAAAGCTATTTGGGAAAGTAACCCTCTGCTCCAGAAGTTCGTGGGAACCATTGAGAATCCTCAGCTGATCATTTATCGAATCCGTCCAACGCGGGTACGTTTCATGAAGGAATGGGCTCTTGAATACCATGAAGTTCCCTTACCAGAGCCTTGAAAAATATCTATCCCTGTTGGCATCTTTGCTCAAGATTGACGCATTTCCATTAAACGATTCAGTTCTCGACGAACTTGTTCAGGTGTGATCCCTGACAGTCCGGTTTCGGACTCAATGATTGTCACATGTTTGCCAACGGGACCCCAAATATGCAGGTTACTTGGTCCCCATAGGATAACAGATGGTATCCCTAGAGCGGTTGCCATGTGGCTGATTCCCGAATCATGACCGATGAACGCATCGCAATGGGCGATGGAGCGGGCGACTTCATGCAGGGGGCGATGCATGACCAGGTTGACCTTGGTGGCGTGTAATTGACTCATGAGGCTTTTGCATTGGTGCCGTTCGGCTTCCCCTCCGAATATCCGTATTTCAATGTGATCAACCTGGCTGATGAGCTCCAGTAATGCTGTCCATCGTTCCAGTGGCCAGTTCTTGTTTGGACTGCCGCTTCCAGGATGAACAGCAACACAGACTTGATTTTCTTCAGATGGTGCGCGCGCGCCGGCAAGGGGACTGAGGTCGGGTAGCAGCCCTGTTTCGTATACAGCGAGTTTCTCCAGAGGTTTGAGAAATACGTCAATGGCATGCAGTTTAAGGGATGCGTCAGGACGATGTGGGCCCTTGATGAAATGATGTTTACCGGCATACGAGAGATTGTGCTGAAAGATCCCATCTGGATCGTAAAGATAACTGATGATAATATCAAACTGGGAAAAATAATGGAGCCACTCAGGTGGAACCGGTCCTTTGGCTGCAAAGAAACGCACCAATCCGGGTGCCTCAATGGATTTTGTTGCTTGGGCCCAGCCTGCCTCCACCGCAAGGTTTGCTACTCTGGGATAACCTAGTACCTCCAGATGGGTTTTGGGAAAGTATGCTTTTAACGCCTGAAGTACCGGAATCGTCAGGATAAAATCACCTATGGCTCCTCCTCGGATAACCAGGATTTTCCCCTTTGTTTTACTCACGGCTGAGGGGCTGTTCTATAAACCGTTAAGGCAAGCAGGATAATGAAGATAGAAAACATGAGCTTTGTGATGCTGAGAATCCTGATGCGTTTGATGTCCGCCACGGCCCAATGGATAAGATTTCGAAATCGCCAAGGGGAAATGGTCCACCACATCCCAGCAATGACCCATGCGTAGGCCCATAGAACGATGACAAGACGCCAAGGAGTATCTACCCATCTAGCCGTTTCCACCATGACTTTAGCTACCAATAATGCGAGAACGGCCGCACCTCGCACGGCAAGAAAGTCTCTGACATAGACGGCGGATCCGATGCCTATTGCAGCGAATCCCGCCAGCATGAATGTCTTGTAGGCTGCAAAATCCGAAATGTCCTCCATCTTCACCAGATAAAGGAACCAGACCGTGGAAATGCCCATCAGGGCATAGCCCCATGAGTTGGAGCGTGGAAAAGCCCTGGCCGTCTTTTGGAAGGCCTCAGGTTGAAGGAGTCCATAGATACTTGGAATTGCCAAGGCGATACCCAACAAAAGTGACATTAGGGTTAGAGTCATAGGGATTTCATTTTCGCTTATACTGGACTTGGTTTTAAGAGGCTGCCTCGCTCACATTGTTAATGGCCGGGTCGCCATAAAGGGTGAACGTGCCCACACGCTCAACTTTCAGATTCAGTTTTTGGCCTCGAAGGCGCTGTTGATATCCATCAAAGACCGCGATTTTGTTGCAGCCTGTTCGCCCCTCCATCCGTTCTGGATT
>JAAZXX010000326.1 GCA_014239995.1 Verrucomicrobiia bacterium | reverse complement strand
TGCGTGATATTATACTAACCAAGGCATTACCGAAGCGCAGAATCCGCAGCAACCCCACGAAGTAACCGCCCTCATTCCTCCCCGTGAAAGTCCTTGAGGGCAGTTGATGAATGTCCATTTCAAAGGCGAGGCCGCGGACAAGCTCGGGCATTTTCTCGCCGAACATATACTTAAACTAATGAATAAGGAGTGAGATAAGAAATGTGTCGGAGCAGAGTTTATGACATAAATCGCGGAGTATTTTTATATGAACTGCGTCCAACAGAATGTCTTGCCGGTATTCATGGTTGGGTAGCGAAGGCAAGATGCCGCCACACGGGTTTCCTTTGTGGCGGCTTTCTTTACTCAAACAAGAGTTAATGGTTAGTTAGGTGGAGAATTGAAAGTCAAAGACAAATGAAACAACTGCTAGTTACAACACTTGCGGCTGCCCTTTTGCTTGGTTGCGACCCCCACGTGGATTCAGTTTATCTGGGCCGCGCTGAAAGTAACATGCTTGGGGACGCATCAGCTGGGGATATCGTGGCTGTTAAAAAGTTTCTCGATAAGGGCGGGAACGTGAACTTGCAGGACGAACCGGGCATGACTCCGTTGCACCATGCTGTAAATAGCGATTGGAAAGGGGGAAACCGCAAAATGGTTAAACTGCTGATTGATAGAGGAGCCAATGTAAAGGCAATCGATGATACCCATCATACTCCATTGCATTTGGCGAGTAATAAGGAAACTGCCGAATTACTCATTGACGCAGGGGCGGACGTGAATGCCAAGACAAAGCGCACGGGAGAGACTACATTGTTTTCGGCAGCACACGGTGCAGCCCAAGGTGCTTCCAAAAGTTATGAAATGTATTTGGGCTTAACTAAGCTGCTGTTAGCCAAAGGGGCTGATGTAAATGTGAAACTTAAATCGGGAAGTATGATTAAAGATAACAAACCCTACCGTGAGAAAATAGGGGAAACAGTTTTGCATCAAGTGGCTCGAAGTTATTCCGAAAAACATGCTTCTGAGGTTTGTGAACTACTCATTACCAATGGAGCAAAGGTGAATGAACTGAACGGAAAAGGCCAAACCCCACTCGATGAAGCCTTGGCGAATGAGCGTAAGAAAACTGCTGAATTCCTCCGTAAACACGGTGGCAAGATGGGAGAAGAGTTGAAAGCCACGAAAACAAAATGAAACAACTCATTGGAATAGTCACAATTTTTGCGCTTGGGATAGGGGGGCTTCAGGCGGCCAAGGTGCCGATGAGTCAGAAAGAACTGGAAAAGGAGTCGAGCCATATCGTCTCGGGCAAGGTTATTTCAGTGACTACGAAGGTGCAAAAGTCCAAGGTCGAACGGTCCTTGGGTCTCCACCGTGATAAAGTGTACACCATTAAGCTCAAGGTGGCATCGGTCTCGAAGGGAAATGGGGTGAAAGTGGGTCAGGGAATTTTGATTGAAGCCTGGCAGCCCTCAACTCGCATCCCGCCCGTGCCCGGGTTGCAGGGACACGAACCGGTTCCCGAGAAGGGGGATACGGTGGAGATGTACCTTTTGAAAAACAAAAAATCGAAAGCATATGAACCGCTTTTGCCCAACGGAATTGAAATCACGAAGAAAGCCAAGAAAACAAAATGAAAAAAATAATACTTAGTCTATTCACCTTAACACTTGCTGTTTCCACTTATGGATTTGAACGGGATTATGTTAAACGTGCGATGCTCACCAAGGGTCAGGAAAAAGAGGTAATTGCTCTTGCTCAGAAATGTGGGATCAAGAAGATTGAAAAGATTTCCACCCACAACATGTTTCCATCGCCTTACCGCGGGGTGCGTGTACAGGGTGCCGAACAAGTCAAAGGCCGTGAAGTGTCCTATCAGGTTTTAAGTATAAGCCACGGGGAGTGGTTGCAGCCTGGAGCCAAGCCAGGGAAGGGGCAGGTCCAGTTGGGTGGCTTCTGGGCGGGTAAACCATACACAAGAAAACAAACTATCCTCAAGGTGGACAAAAAGGAATATCGGACTGGCTCGACACAGGGAATGACTGCTGAAGAATGCGAAGCTATTCTGGGTCTTCTTTTGAAGGGCGAATACGATCATGAGCAAGCCGTCAATGGCAAGCTCCTCAATCAGGTCGACTGGACTAAGCCGAGTCGCTTTTCCAAAAGAGGTGATTCCATCTCGATTGGATTTCTGCACAAAGGTGGGGACGGTTCCGGATTTTTTGACCTCCAAATCAAGCAGGATGGTAAGAAGCTCATCATCACCCAAATGTTTCAGGCGATTCCCTAGTCGACTGTTTGATCTGTGTTGATGGCTAAAATAGCAGCATTACTGGTTGCGCTTATCCTTGGGGTTGCGCCACAGGTCTTGGCTAAGGGATCACCAAATGTGATCTTCTTTGCCGTGGATGACTTGTGCGATTGGGTCGGGGCAATGGGCCATACGCAGGCAAAGACGCCCAACATGGATGCGTTGGCCAAGCGCGGGGTATCATTCAATAATGCTCATTGTCCCGGAGTGTTTTGTGCTCCTTCAAGAAGTGCTATCTTTACCGGACGGTTTGCCTCGACGACCGGGTGCTACCGAACCGAGATTTACTATCACAACCATCCTGAGTTACGTCCACTGCAGGTTAGTTTTGCCAAGGCGGGGTATGCGACCTACGGGGCCGGTAAGCTCTTTCATCATTCGGCCGGTTACATCGATCACCGTGGCTGGACTAAATTCTTCCTGCGCAATGAAGCCGCCAAGCGTGAAGGTTGGCCATTGGATTCGTGGGGCAAGGATACGCCCTTGCCCGATCCATTTCCAAACAGCATCTATAACCGGGGTCGACAGATCACCGGGGGGATGTTCCTGGAATGGGCGGCGATTCCTAATGAGCGAGAAAAGGCTATGGCTGATACCAAGCGGGTGAATTGGGCCTGTGATGTCCTAAAGCAAAAGCATGATAAACCTTTCTTCCTCGCTGTGGGCCTTTACGCACCACACTTCCCAAATTATGTGCCAAAGAAATATTTCGATCTGTACGACGCGGAGAAGATCAAGGCTCCGGTTTACAAGGAAGACGATCTCGATGATTTGCCGCCATTGGTGAAACGCCGGAAGATTAATCGTAAGCGCCAGCACCATGACCGGCTGGTTGAGTTGGGTGCTATTGAACAGGCCATTCACGGCTATCTTGCCTCCGTTTCGTATGCCGATGCGATGTTGGGCCGCGTCATGAAGGCACTACGCCAAAGCCCCTATGCGGACAACACAGTTGTTGTCCTTTGGAGCGATCATGGTTTTCATCATGGCGAGAAGGGGGATTGGGGCAAGCACACTCTCTGGGAACGCACCTCAAACGTCCCTTTCATTTGGTCCGGGCCGGGTGTGGCGTCCGGAAAGACGATCGATGCAACTGTCAGCTTGATTGACATGTACCCGACATTTGTCGAGATGTGCAACCTGCCGGCCGTTGAAGGATTAGAAGGATCTTCTCTAAATGGCATGTTGCGCACGCCGTCAAAGGCAACCTATCGCAATGTTTTCCTGCCGTACTTGGATCCAGGTGGTTACGCGATCATCAATCAGAAATGGCGCTATATCCATTACAGTGATGGCACTGAAGAACTCTATGATGTCGAGGGTGATCCGCACGAATGGCATAATCTTGCGGGTGACGTGAAATTAGCTGCGGTGAAACAGAAACTAAAGGCCAGTGCCCCGAAGTCATTCGCTCCAGTTGGGATTTCGAGAAATCGCCTCAAACTAATAAATGAAGGCGAGACGTACCGTTGGGAACTCAAGAAACAGCCACCCCGTAAGAAATAGGAAAGGCGCTCGATAGAGTAAGCATGAATATGAAAACTATTTTAGGTGTTTTACTGACGCTTGTTTTCGGGCTGGTTCCGCAGACTTCTGCGAACGAGCCGCCAACCAACATTCTTTTTATTTTCGCTGATGACTGGGGATGGGGCGATCTGAGTTGTCATGGTCACCCGTATGTGAAAACGCCCAATATCGATCGACTGGCGAAGGAGGGAACTGACTTTCATCGATTCACCGTGGCTAGTGGTGTGTGTTCTCCCAGCCGTACCGCCGTAATGACCGGGCATTTCCCGGCGCGCTATAATATTGATGGGCACTTCGCCTGGGTGCCCAGCAATGCCAAGCGCAATATGCCCGATTGGCTGGATCCCAATGCACCGCTCCTGTCTCGTTTTCTGAAAAGTGGAGGTTATGCCACAGCGCATTTCGGTAAATGGCATCTGGCCAATGACATGATCCCTGATGCACCTTTTCCTAGTGAATATGGGTTTGATGAATATGGAGCCTTCAATTGTTCCGGCCCCCAGATGTACGTGCACGATGACGTCAAGAGCGCCATCCCTTTCATCGAGAAAAGCCAGGCCAGCGGGAACCCCTTCTTTATCAACCTCTGGATTCATGAGCCACACACTCCCTTTCACGTCGACCCCAAGTTGCAGAAGCGCTTTGCAGAGCTCGGGGAGAAAGATGCGATCTATGCGGCGACTCTTTTTCATGCCGACTTGAGGATAGGCCAATTGCTCGACGCCTTGGATCGGTTGAATCTGGCCAAGGACACCCTCGTAATCTTTAGTTCCGACAACGGACCTGCCCGCGGGGCTCCGGACGCACCCTTGACTCTCGGTTATGATTCCGCAACAGGGCTTGGCTATGGAATAGCAGCAGCCAAGGGCATTACCGGAGGGCGCAAGGGATACAAGGCAGCCCTCTTTGAAGGGGGGGTAGGGGTGCCTTTTATTGCCCGTTGGCCCGGTAAGATTGCCGCGGGTAAGGTGGACAAGACCTCCATTTTTTCAGCGGTGGATTTACTGCCCACCTTTTGTGAAATTGCAGGGGTAAAGTTACCGGCTTCCTACCGGCCTGATGGAGTCAGTCAGGTGGAGACCTTGCAAGGAAATGGGAAAGCGCTGCGTGAAAAACCGCTTTTCTGGAAGACGGTTGCCCCCTGGCCGGCTCGCAAAACCAAGCCTGACCATTGGGTGTCCTATGCGGTGGTGAGCAG